>NZ_JBHYVB010000164.1:0-26918 GCF_042750115.1 Streptomyces sp. NPDC059455 | reverse complement strand
CACCTGAGGGTGTGGCCGCCTCATATGCCCTGTCGGCGAATAGAGGTCAGGCCGTCGTCAGCCGGATGTCGGCGTTCCCCTTCATCGCGATCAGATAAGGGTCGATCTGCTGCGCGTACTCGGCCAGCTCCAGTGCCGTCTCGTCGTCCACCTTCGGCACGGACACGCACAACTCCAGGTAGAAGCCCATGTTGCGATCCGGGAGTTTGCCGACGGCCACCTTCGCGGTCACTTTGGAGTCCGTCATGTCGACACCCGCCTGCTTCGCGATCGCGCCCAGGGCGCCGTGGAACGACGTGCAGTAGCCCGCGGCGAGAAGCTGCTCGGGATTGGTGCCCGGCTCGTTGGTCGCCTCCGGCACCACCGACCGCATCTGCTCCACCTTGTACAGCACACCCGGAGGAGGCGTGACAGTCAGATCGAGTACACCGTCGTCGCTGACCACACGGCCGTCGCGGCCGTCGTCGGCTGTGGCGACGCCGATGTACTTGATGTCCAGGTCTGCCATGTCAGTCCTCCTTGGTAGAGCGCCCATACAGAGGTCGCTGCCGTTCACCTTCGGCCGCGGCGGAGTCCGGCGGCATCGGGGATCGCCGCCGTTACGACGTGGCCGAAGCCCCTGGTCGCGTATGTGCCTTACCTGTGGTCACCAGCGACCGTGCGCCCCTGTTCTCGAGTACCTCCCACCGCTGCGGTGGCGATGGACCCTGCTGGCCACCCGGCGCCGGTGTGCTGCGCCGGGCTGTGCCACCTGCCGTGAGCGGCGAGCTTCGACGACGAGACCACGCGCACCGTAACGGCGGCACTTGCCGACGTGTGTCGGGGCGCAGAGCGGGACGATGGGTGGTCAGGTGTCCAGGCGCATCGGCCTCGTCCGGCTCACGGGAGAGGTGGCGATTGGCATGAATCCAACCCGAGTTCGCCGATGTTCCCGACGGCTGGCACATCGTCCACGACAAGGACACTCGTGAAGCGTGCCTGGACGGTCCCGGCCGTCGAGATGGACATCGCCGGTTTTCATACGAGAGCGAAAGCCTCGGTCGTTACGCGCAGAGGGGAAAGCTGCCATGGGACGGAGAGTGTGGGGTGGCGCATTGTCCGCATTGCTGGGTCCCCGACTCGCGCCTCACCGCCGGGGGATCGTCGTCTCTGTTCTGCTCCAAGCCGTCCAGACTGTGGCCCTGCTGTATCTGCCGACCCTGAACGCCCAAGTCATCGACGAGGGGTTGGTGACAGGCGATACCGGCCAGGTTCTGCATGCGGGCGGACTGATGTTGCTGATGGCGTTCGTCCAGGGCGCGGCCGGGCTGGGGGTGGCTTTCTACGGTGCCCGTACGACGATGGCTGTGTCCCGGGAGCTTCGCGCCGAACTCTTCGGCCGGGTGCGGCGGCTGTCGCCGACAGACGTGGAACGGTTCGGTGTGCCCTCACTGATGGCGCGCATTACCAACGATGTCGCTCAGATCGAGGCCCTGCTGCTGCTCACCCTCACCCTGGTGGTGTCGGTACCGGTCGCATGCGTCGGTGGCATCGTCCTGGCGTTGCGCCAGAACGTCGCGCTGACGTCCCTGCTGCTTGTGGCCATACCCCTCCTGGCGTTGACCATCGGGCTCTTCAACCATCGCCTGCGGCCGACCTTCCACCGCATGCAGTACACCATCGACACCATGAACCGAGTGCTGCGCGAGCAGATCATCGGTGTTCGTGTCGTTCGCGCTTTCGTCCGGGAAGAAGACGAGCGCCGCCGCTTCGCTCACGTCAATGCCGAGTTGCAGGAGGCATCTCTCCGCGTGGGCCGCACCATGGCCGTGCTCGTTGCGTTGATGACGCTGCTGATGAACGTGAGCGGGGTCGCCGTCGTGTGGTTCGGCGGCCACCTGATTGACACGAACGACATGCGACTGGGCGCCCTTGCCGCTTTTCTGACATATCTGGCGGAAGTCCTCGGGGCGCTGATCATGCTGGGCGGCATGGTCATGGCGGTGCCCCGGGCCCAGGTATCCGCTCTCCGCGTCGACGAGGTCCTGCGAGCCGAGCCGGGTCTTCGCCCGCCCCGGCGCCCGGTCCGCCCCTCCGCCGTCCGCGGCACCCTCGAACTGCGCGGGCTTGGATTCCAGTACCCCGGCGCCGAGAGCCCGGTGCTGCAGGGCATCGACCTCCAGGTGCGTCCGGGACAGACCGTCGCTTTCATCGGCAGCACCGGCAGCGGCAAGAGCACCCTGCTGAACTTGATCCCGCGTCTGGTGGACGCCACAGAGGGAACGGTTCGGATCGACGGAGTCGATGTCCGTGAGCTGGACCCCGCTGTGCTCTCGGCCGCGGTCGGTCTGGTGCCGCAGAAGCCGCACCTTTTCACGGGCACCGTCGCCACGAACCTCCGATACGGTGCGCCGGACGCCACCGACGAGCAGTTGTGGCACGCACTGGATGTCGCGCAGGCCCGGGAATTCGTGGAACGAACGGTTGGAGGACTCGACCATCCTCTTGCTCAGGCCGGTGCCAATCTTTCCGGCGGCCAGCGTCAGCGGCTGGTGATCGCGCGGACGCTGCTGCGCCGTCCCGCCCTCTATCTGTTCGATGACTCCTTCTCCGCCCTCGACGGTGCCACCGAACTCGCCCTCCGGCAGGCACTGGCCCGGGAGGCAGCGCACCGCACGGTCCTCCTCGTAGCGCAACGCGTCAGCACCGTACGAGATGCCGACCAGGTCGTCGTCCTCGATCGGGGACGGATCGTCGGCAGCGGTACGCACAGCGAACTTGCCGAATCGAACGAGATCTACCAGCAGATCCTGCAGTCCCAGACGACGATTCCGGAGAGAGCGTGAGCGGCGAGCGAATGGCTGGTGGAACCGACGCGAAGAGGCTCCGCACCTCGGCGCAGGGGCTCCGGCGCGATACGGGATCCGAGCAGGCGCCGGCCCAACTCACGGTCGTGGAGGTATTCGGCCGACTTCTGGGGCCACGCCGCAATCACCTGATGGGCGTCCTTCTGCTCGGCGTCTGCGGGGTCGCTCTGTCCGTCGCCGGACCGGTCTTCCTGGGCAAGGCCACCGACCAGGTGTTTGCCGGGATGCTCAGCCAACGGTTCCCACCAGGCAGCACACGTCGCGAGATGCTCGAGGAATTGCGCGCAAACGGCGACACCACGATGCTCGCCATCGTCAACCGGGTGGACGTGGTACCCGGCCAGGGGATCGACTTCTCCCGCGTCACGCACTACCTGGTGATCGCACTGGTGCTTTACGCCGTCGCCGCGGTCCTCCTGTTGCTCCAGGGATGGCTGATCACCACGATGGCGCAGCGCGTGGTAACCGAACTGCGTGAGCAGGTGGAGGACAAGCTTGCCCACCTGCCTCTGCGCTACTTCGACGGTCGGCCGCGCGGCGAGGTGATAAGCCGCGTCACCAACGACATCGGCGCCATCGCCATCGGACTGGAGCTGGCACAGCCCGTCACCGCGGCCATGACGGTGGCCGGCTCGCTGTTGATGATGTTCTACATCTCCCCGTTGCTGACGCTGGTGCTCGTCGTGACCGTACCGGTCCTGTTGCTGTTGTCCGGTCGTCTCGCCCGGCGCTCCCAGGTACAGGCCGCGGAGCGGATGACTCGTACCGGCCTGCTCTTCGCCCATGTGGAGGAGCAGTACACCGGACACCGGACGACCTGGCTTTTCGGCCGTCAGGACGAGGACGACGCCTCCTTCGTGGAGCACAACGACGCGCTGTACGAGTCCAGCGTGGGCGCCGTGCTGATCAGCGGCATGATCCGGCCCCTGAGCATGTTCGTGACCAGTCTGAACTATGTGCTCATCGCGGTGATCGGAGTCCTGCTCGTCACGTCCGGAGGCATCTCTCTGGGCGGCGTTCAGGCCTTCCTGCAGTACTCGGCGCAGTTCAACAGGCCGATCGGCCAGATCGGCGAGATCATCCAACGGACGCAGGCCGGTGTCGCGTCCTCGCGCAGAGTGTTCGACCTGCTCGACGAACCGGAGCAGCCCGCCGACCCAGCCCGCCCGACCCGCCTGGAAACCGTCTGCGGTCACGTGGAATTCCGACACGTCTCCTTCCGGTACCGGCCCGACACTCCGGTTTTGGAGAACCTGTCCCTCACCGTCCACCCCGGGCAGACCGTGGCGGTCGTCGGACCGACCGGTGCGGGCAAGACCACGCTCGTCAACCTCCTTCTGCGCTTCTACGAACCGGACAGCGGCCGGATCACCCTAGACGGCGCCGACATCGCCGGCATGAACCGCGCGGAGCTGCGCGCCCGAATCGGCATGGTCCTGCAGGACGTGTGGCTCTTCGGCGGCACCATCGCGGACAACATCGCCTACGGGAACCCTGACGCCGCCTTCGACGAGATCGTGGAGGCGGCCCGCGCCGCTCACGTCGACACCTTCGTGCGAGCCCTGCCGGAGGGCTACCACACGGTCCTGGGCGACGACGACGTCATCAGCGCGGGAGAGAAGCAGCTGATCACCGTGGCACGGGCGTTCCTCGCCCGCCCAGCGATCCTGGTCCTGGACGAGGCGACCAGCGCGGTCGACACGCGCACCGAGGCGCACATTCAGAAGGCGATGCATACCCTGCGTGCCGGCCGGACCAGTTTCGTGATCGCTCACCGGCTCTCCACGATCCGGGATGCCGACCTCATCCTCGTCATGGAGTCCGGGCGGGTCGTGGAACAGGGCGACCACGAGACGCTGATGCGCACCGCCGGACCCTACGCCCGCATGTACGCAGCCCAGTTCGGCACACCGGAGTCCGGAGCCGAGGAGCCGTATGGAGATGCCGCTGCTACCGCAAAGGGGTGACAGACGATGGACGGCACAGACGTCTGCGGCTAGTCGGCATGGAGGCCGGCATCGTCCGTCCTGGAGATCCTCATTGCCGCACGGCCTCATCGATCAGTAGGAGGATCCCCATCATGACGTCAAGCCGGGGCGGTGACCGGCACTCCTGGCGATGTTGAGAGTGCGCACGCGGTGGTTCTGCCCATCCTCCTCGGCCATGAACGCGGCAACAACATGACAGCCGCACCCGGCACCCCTGGGTGTCCCGATCTTACGAATGACCGCGACCAACCCAGGACGAAAGGTAGGGAACCTCATGGAAGACGCAGTTCCTCGCGAGGTCGGCGACGAACGGGATCGACTCTCGGCGGCACCGGCGGTGGCGGAGGCCGCCATCACCCTGGCCCGGTCCTGCGCCGTCGATACCGAAGTGGTCCGGCTCGCTGCGCGGTGGAAGGTCGCCTCGGTGGTCATGGGAGGGCCCGCCCTGCCTGCCGACGCGACCTGGCGCGACCTGATCGTGCGCGCAGCCACCGATGAGGGACGCGAGGAGGCACAGGAAGCCTGGGGCAGCACCGATGAGCAGCCCCACATGTCGGCCGAGCGACTGGGCGGCTACGTGGAGCACGTTCTGCGCGTCCTTACCGGGTGCCCCGACGAGCCGCATACCCGCCATGGTCTGCTGTCCGACGCCGAGACCGAGAAGGTCATCGACTTTTGCTCAGGGCCCGAGAAGCCGCTCCCCGGACGACGCTTTCACGAGCTGTTCGAGGACCGGGTGCGTCGCCACCCGGAGGCGGTGGCGGCCGTCCAGGGCGGCCGAAGCTGGACCTACCGCGAGGTGAACGAGAAAGCCAACGCTGTCGCCTGGACCCTGCGCCGGGAAGGGGTGCGCCCCGAGGATGTCGTGGCGGTGGTGACGCAGCGCTCCCTGGAGTGGCTCGCGGCCGTCATCGCCGTCTTCAAGGCGGGCGGTTGCTATCTGCCGCTCGAACCGCACTTCCCCGCCGAGCGGATGGCGAACACGCTCACCAGGGGAGAGTGCCGGTGGGTACTCGCCGACCACGACGTCGCGCCGCTGGAGCAGGCGCTGGCCGGCCAGGACACACGGTGCCTGTACGTACGGGACCTCCTCGAAGAAGGCGGACCGCGCCACAACCTGGACCTCGTCATCGCGGGGGACCAGCTCGCGTACATCTACTTCACCTCGGGCTCGACTGGCGAACCCAAGGGCGCCATGTGCGAACACGACGGCTTCCTCAATCACCTCTACGCCAAGATCGAAGACCTCGGCGTCCAGGAGGGAGACGTCGTGGCGCAGACCGCGCCGCAGTGCTTCGACATATCGCTGTGGCAGTTGGTCTCGGCTCTCCTCATGGGTGGCCAGACGCTCATCATCGAGCAGGACGTGATCATGGACGTTCACACGTTCATCGACACCCTGGCCGAGAACGGCGTCCACGTGGCGCAGTTGGTGCCCACGTACCTCGAACTCTTCCTCTCCGCGCTGGCCGAGGAGCACCGGAAGCTGCCTGACCTGCGCGTCATGGCCGTCACCGGCGAGGCACTGAAGAAGGAGCTGGTGCGCCGCTGGTTCGACGCCTTCCCCACCGTGCCGCTGGTCAACTGCTACGGCCTTACCGAGGTCAGCGACGACTCCAACCACGGCGTCATGCATGCCCTGCCCGCCCACCGTGCCGTGCCGCTCGGCGCCCCCGTGCGCAACTCGCGTGTCTACGTCATGGACGACAGGCTTCAGCTTCTCCCGGTGGGCGCACCGGGAGAGATCGTGATCGCCGGAGTCTGCGTGGGCCGCGGATACGTGAACGACCCGGAGCGCACGGCGGCCGTCTTCGGCCGCGACCCCCACCGGCCGCTCGAGCGCCTCTACCGCTCGGGCGACTTCGGCCGCTGGCTGCCCTCCGGCGAGCTCGAATACCTCGGCCGCCGCGACTCGCAGGTCAAGATCAGCGGGTTCAGGATCGAGATCGGCGAGGTCGAGGACCGGCTCCTGCAAGTACCCGGTGTCCGGGACGGCGCCGTGGTCGTCGCCGGATCCGCCACCGAGCCACAGCTCGTCGGCTACTACACCGGCGCGGACGCGCCGGACGCGGGGCAGGTCGCCAGGACGCTCGCCCGGACCCTGCCCGAGTACATGGTCCCGCCGCGCCTCTACCACACCCCTGAGCTGCCCCTGTCCGGCAATGGGAAGATCGACAAGATCTCCCTGACCGATCTCGCCCAGCGGGAACGCCACGGTACCGGGCACGTGCGGGCCACGGAGTTCGCCACGGAGACCGAGCGGAAGATCGCGGACCTGTGGGCACAGGTGCTGAAGGTCCCGCTGGAGCGGATCGGACGCGACTCCCGCTTCACCGAACTCGGCGGCACCTCGCTCTCCGTGATCCGTCTGTCGATCGCCCTGGACCGTCAGGTGACCGTCGCCGAACTGTGGGGCACTCCCACCGTCACGGACATCGCCGCCCTGGTCGACCGCAAGGCCGCCGAGGCGTCGGACACCGAGTCGCGGCCCGTACCACGCGTGCTCGCCGCACAGCCCGACGAGGGGCCCGCCGCCTGGGCGGCCGACCACCGCACCGCCGTCCGCGCGGCCGTCGCCGAGTCCGGCGCCGTGCTGCTGCGCGGCATCGGAGTGCGCACGGCCGCCGACGTCGCCGCGGTCGCGGAAGGACTCGGGATCACCGCGATGACCGAGCGCGAAGGCTTCGCTCCGAGGACCGCCCACGCCCCGGGGCTCTACTCGTCCAGCCATTGGCCGTCGGACGAGCCGATGTGTATGCACCATGAACTGAGCTACGCCGCCACGGTCCCCGGCATCCTGGTCTTCGGCTGTCTCACGGCCCCCGACCGGGGCGGCAGGACCAACGTCGCGGACTCCCAGCAGGTCCTCAAGGCGCTGCCGCCCGATCTCGTCGCCCCGTTCGAGCGCCACGGCTGGCTGCTGACCCGCATGTACCACGAGGTGGGCATGGCGTGGCCGGAGGCGTTCGGGACCGACGACCGCGCCGAAGTGGACGCGTACTGCGCCGCCGCGGGCATCGACCACGAGTGGCTGCCCGGGGACCGGCTACGCACCCGTCAGCGGCGCGCCGCCGTCGTACGGCATCCCACGACGGGCGTTCCCGGATGGTTCAACCAGATCGCCTTCCTCAACGGGCTGACGATGGATCCGGCCGTCCGCGAGTACCTCACCGACGTCTACGGGCCGCACGGCCTGCCGTTCCATACGATGGTCGGCGACGGCACGGCCATCGACGGCGACACCGTGGAGGCCGTCAACGCCGTGTACGACCGGTTCACGGTCGGCGAGCCGTGGCGAAGCGGGGACGTCCTCGTCGTCGACAACCTCAGGATGGCCCACAGCCGGGAACCGTTCGAGGGACAGCGCGAGATCGTGGTGGTCATGGGCGACGCGGTGCGGAACCCCGGCCACATCCAGCCGGGCACCGACGCGGGCACCGGCGGTGAGCAGGCGTGACCGGCGCCCGCCCGCTGCCCCGGCCGTCCCGCCCCACGCCATGACGGCGGGACCAGAGCACGCGGCGCGCGTCGAGCCGCAGCCGGTTCACGGTGCCGCGCCGCGCGCCGTCCCCGCGTCCTCCGCACAGGAGCGCGTGTGGTTCGCCAGCCGGATGGCGCCCGACGCGTCGGCGTACCGCATCGTGGATGAGCTGGTCGTGCACGCCGAGGTGACCGAGGCCGACCTGCGGCGTGCCTTCGCCCTGCTGGTGCGGCGCCACGAGGCCCTGCGCACCGCCCTGCGGATCGTCGACGGCCGGCTCACGCAGTACGTACTCCCGCGGATCGACCTGGCGCTCCGCCACGTCGACCTGACCGGTGCGGACGACGCCGAGCAGGCGGACGCCCGGCGCTCTCGCAGGACAGAGCTGGCGCGTCGGCCCTTCGACCTGGAGCGAGCCCCCCTGTGGCGGGCGGAGCTGCTTGCGCTCGGGGAGACGGAATGGGCGGTGGTTTTCGCCGCCCACCACCTCGTCTACGACGCCGCCTCACGGTTCAACCTCCACGCCGAGCTCACCGAGATCTGCGCGGCCGTGGAACAGGGACGGGAGCCGAAGCTGCCGGAGCTTCCGCTGAGCTACACCGGCTACGCACGGCGAGAGCGCGACCGGCTGTCGCCCCGTCGGCGAACCGAGTTGGCCGCGTACTGGCGTGCGCGGCTGGCCCAGCTCCCGCCCGTCCACCGCCTGCCGCTCGACCACCCGAGGCCCGCGGCCCGGACGTTCGTGGGGGCCGAGGTGCGGGCCGGCCTCCCCCCGGAGGTCACCGCGTCGCTGCCGGGTGCGGCACGGCGGCTCGGCACCGAGCCCGTCATGCTCTGCCTCGCCGCCTACGTGGCCCTGCTGCACCGCCACTCGGGACAGGAGGACATCGTCGTCGGTCTGCCGGTGACAGGTCGTCGCCAGGCCGATGTGGCGCCGATGATCGGCACGTTCGTCAACATGCTGGTGGTCCGGGTCGATGTCGGCGGCGCCCCGACCTTTGCCGAACTGGTGGGCCGGGTACGGTCGGCGACCCATGTCGAGGATCGGTACGACATCCCCTTCCAGACCCTCGTCGAACTGCTGCCCGTGCCACGGCTGCCCGGGGTGCCGCCCCTGTACCAACTGGCCTTCAACCATGTGCCCGCGGACGGCGGCCTGGGGGCTGCCTCCTCCGGTTCCGCCGGCTGTGAGGACGACCTGTTGCTGGAAATCACGGCCGACACGGTCCGGGTCGAGTACAACGTGGCACTCGTCGAGAGGAGCTCCGCGGACGCGCTGCTCGCCGATTACCTCGCGCTGCTCGTCGCGGGAGTCTCCGCATGGGATATGCCCCTGCCGCGTCTCCCGGTCGCGCCCCGGCCGGGAGACGCCCCGGCGACGCGCCCCGCCCGGATGGCCGCGGGCGGCAGGCCACGCACCGCGACGGCGAAGCTGGTCGCCGACGCGTGGAGCGCCGTCCTCGGCACCGCGGTGACCGACGTCCACGACGACTTCTTCCACCTGGGCGGTCACTCGGTGCAGGCCCTGCGCATGCTGGCGCGCCTCGAGGCGGAGCATGACACCGAGTTGAGCATCCGGGCGTTCTTCGCCGATCCGACGGTGGCCGGTCTCGTCACCGAACTCGAACGCAAGCGCCCGAGGAGGACGGCATGGCGGTGACGGGCCGAATCGACGGCGTACCGAGCGACATCTGGCACGAGGAGGTGCTTGCCCCGCAGTTCGCCTACGAAGTGGAGCATCTGCTCGGCCACTACCTCGCCATCGAGAAGGTCCTGCTGCTGGAGTACGTGCGGATGGGGCTGGTGGACGCCGCCGGGGCGGCCGGGATCGGGGCACGGCTCGACTCGCTGACCCCGGACGTCGTCCGCGCCGACCCGAAGGAGAATATGTCGGACATCTCCTTCGCCGTCGAGCGGCACGTCCTGTCCGGCCCGGTCCCGCCGTTCCACGCGTGGCATGTGGACCGCAGCCGCAACGACCTCCAGGTCTGCGCCCAGTTGATGTGCGCTCGCGAGAACCTGACCGCTGTGGCCGCCGACCTGCTGTCGCTGGGCCGTGCGGCCACCTCGCTCGCCGCCCGGTACGCCGACGTGCCCATGCCGGGATACACCCATGCCCAGGCCGCGCAGATCATCAGCCCGGGCTTCCACCTCACGGCCCTCGCCGCCGAGACCACGGCCACCTTGCGCGGGATGCTGCACACCTACGACGAGGTCGACGCCTGCCCGCTCGGCTCGGGAACGATGGCCGGCCAGGAGCTCGCCTGGGACCGCGTTCGCATGGCCGAACTGCTCGGTTTCTCCCGTGTCCAGCCGCATGCGCTGGTGGCTGTCGCCTCCCGCGGCTGGGCCATGGCGATCTCCGGCGACCTGGCCCGCTACGCGGTGACGCTGAGCCGTTTCGCCACCGACCTCATGACCTGGGGCGGCAGCGGTTTCGGCTTCCTGGAGCTTCCTGACGAGCTGTCGGGCATCTCCGCGGCCATGCCGCAGAAGCGCAACTTTCCCGTGCTGGAGCGCATCCGAGGCCGGTGTGCCCACGTCGCCGGGTGCGCGGCCGACATCGCCGCCGGGCAGCGCAACACCGCGTACACCAACACCGTGGAGGTGTCGAAGGAAGCGGGCGGGCACCTGCGCACCCAATTCGACGCCATGCGCTCGGTGCTGCGGCTGACTCGGGCGGTCATCGCTGGAGCGGCCTTCTCGGCGAACCGGATGCGCGAGGCGTGTGCGGGGGAGTACCTGGGAGGATTCACCCTCGCGAACCAGTTGACGCTGGAGTGCGGCATCCCCTGGCGGACGGCTCAGGTGATCTCCGGGCGGTACATCAAGCGCGCCCTGGAGAAGGGGCTGCGGCCGGCCGAACCAGACGGCTCGCTACTGGCCACGCTCTGCGCCGACGCGGGATACGAGGTCGCGCGGACCGACGCCCTCCTCGTCGCCGCCTTCGACGTGGACGAAGGACTGCGGGCCAAGCGATCGGCCGGCTCGGCCCACCCCGACGAGGTGCGGACGATGCTCGTCGACCAGGACGCCGAATTCGCGAAGCTCACCGACGAGTGGTCACTGCGCGAACGCAGATCCGCCGATGCCGCCCAGCAACGGGACGACCTGCTCACCGCGGCCGAGCGGCGGTCATGAGGGAGCCGGCACTGGTCGCCCGCCGGCCGGGCGTGGACCTGCGCGAGGGCGCGGGCACCGCCTGCGGAACCTTCGGCGAGCTGCTTCAAGGGGTGCTGCCCGACGGAGCCGACTTCCTCGTCACGTTCCCGATCACCCGCGGCACCCGGGCGTGGTTCCGGTACGACCGCGACGGTCCACTGAACGTCTTCCCCTCCCACAAGACCAAGTCGCTGCGCCTGGCACGGGCCATGTTCGAAGCCCAAGGCGTCGTCGGCGGCGGCTCCCTGGTCCTCGACAGCGGCTTGGCCGTGGGGAAAGGGCTCGCCAGTTCCTCCGCCGACCTGGTCGCCACGGCCAGGGCCGTGGGGGCGGTGCTCGGCTTGGACACCTCGCCCGCGGCCGTCGAAGGCTGGCTGCGCCCGATCGAGCCCACTGACGGGGTGATGCACCCGGGGATCGTGGTGTTCGAGCACCGGACGGTCCGGTTGCGCGCGTCGCTCGGCACCCTGCCCCCGGCCACGGTGGTGGCCGTCGACGAGGGCGGTCACCTCGACACGGTGGCCTTCAACCAGCGGCCCCTGCACCGCACGCCTGCACAGAAACGCGAGTACGAGCGCCTGATGCGGGACCTCACCACCGCCGTCGATCACGGTGACCTCGCCCGGGTGGGCGCGATCGCCACCCGCAGCGCGGTCCTCAACCAGCGGCTCGTTCCCAAACGGAACCTCGACGCCATGATCCGGGTCAGCGACGAGATCGGCGCTCTGGGCGTGGTCTGCGCCCACAGCGGCACCATGCTCGGCCTCCTGCTCGACGCCGGCGACCCCGACCACCAGCACAAGCTGTCGGCCGCCGCCGCGGCATGTTCGCGCCTGCCCGGCGCCACCACCGTCTTTCGTTCGTTCACGTCACCAGGGAGCGCGCATGCGTCATGACACCATCGTCGACGCGATAGGCAACACCCCGGCCGTACGGCTGCGGGTGGACGCCGCCGAGGGGGTCGAGGTCTACGCCAAGCTCGAGCTGCTGAACCCCTACGCGATGAAGGACCGTGTCGCCCGGCAGATGATCCTCGAGGCCCGCCGGTCCGGTGCGCTTAAAGAAGGCGCGCCCATCGTGGAGAGCTCGTCCGGCACGATGGCGCTGGGAATCGCTCTCGTCGGCACCTACCTGGGGCACCCCGTGCACATCGTCACGGACCCCCGTATCGACCCGATCACCCTCACCAAACTGGAGGCCCTCGGGTGCGTGGTCCACGTGGTGGAGACGATGACC
Source organism: Streptomyces sp. NPDC059455 (assembly GCF_042750115.1). Lineage (NCBI taxonomy): Bacteria > Bacillati > Actinomycetota > Actinomycetes > Kitasatosporales > Streptomycetaceae > Streptomyces > Streptomyces sp. NPDC059455. The sequence continues at coordinate 14,205 of NZ_JBHYVB010000164.1, read as the reverse complement.
GGGCAGGGGTGGCAGGGCGCCCGGCTGGAGCGGCTCGCGGAGCTGATGAGCGGCATGCCCGGTGCCTACTGGCCCCAGCAGTACAGCAACCCGCAGAACCCGGCCGCGTACCGGACGCTGGCTGACGAACTGATCGGCGACCTGGGAACGGTGGACGTCGTGGTCGGCTCCGTCGGCAGCGGCGGCTCCTTGTGCGGCACGTCCGCGGCGCTGCTGGAGCGGCTGCCCGACCTGAAGGTGGTCGGTGTCGACTGCGTCGGCAGCGTGCTCTTCGGCCAGCCCGACGTACCGGCCCGCAAACAGAGCGGACTGGGCAACAGCCTGTACCCGGACAACATCGACTACCGGCTCTTCGACGAGGTGCACTGGCTCTCGGACGACGAGGCGTTCGACGCCACCCAGCGGCTCGCCCGGGAACAGAAGATCTTCGCCGGGAACACCTCCGGGTCGGTGTACCGGATCCTGACCCACCTCGCCGCCGAGGCGGGGCCCGGCACCCGTCTGGTGGGAATCCTGCCGGATCGCGGCGACCGTTACGTGGACAGCGTGTACCGCCACCGGCCCGCCGGCCCGATCGCCACCCGGCCCGTCGAGGTCCCCTACGGCACGACGGTCACCGGTTGGTCGTTCGCCTCGATCCCGCGCGAGAACCGTCCCGTCCTGGTCTTTGTGGAGTCGAATACGACAGGGACAGGCATGCTCGCGTTGCGCACCGCCGTGCGGCTCGGCTTCGAGCCGGTCCTGCTGGCCAAGGACCCCGCTCGCTACGCCGGCCTCGACGGCACCGGCTGCCGGACGGTCGCCTGCGACACCGAGAGCGACGCGGACGTCCTCCGGGCGGTTCGGGAGGCGGCCGGGAAACGGACCATCGCCGGGCTCACGACGACCAGTGACTTCTATCTGGAACACACCGCACGGCTGGCCACCGCGCTCGGCCTGCCGGGCCACGCCCCGGAGACGATGACGGCCTGCCGCGACAAGTCGCTGACCCGTACGGCGCTGAGGGACGCCGGGGTGCCGCAGCCGGCGTTCGCTGTGATCGGCGACTCCGCCGACATCGCCGGTGCCGTCGCGTCCGTGGGCCTGCCGTGCGTGGTCAAGCCCGTGGGCGGATCGGGGTCGCAGGACGTGCTGTGGTGCGAGGACGCCGCCACGGCCGCGGAGCACGCCGCCCGCGTCCTGGCCGTGACCGAAAACGTTCGCGGCCAGGCCACCGCCGGCAAGGTCCTGATCGAGGAGTACGCCCGCGGGCCGGAATACAGCGTGGAGATGTTCTGCGACAACGGGCAGGCCGCCTGCATAGGGGTGACCCAGCGCACCACCAGCGCGCTGCCGTACTTCGTCGAGACCGGCCACGTCTTTCCTGCCGAGCTGCCGGAGGCCACCTCCGGCGAACTCGCGGAGTCGGCCCGGCAGGCGCTCAAGGCGGTGGGCTTCGATCGAGGCCCCGCACACATCGAGATCAGGATGACGGACATGGGCCCCGTGGTCATCGAGATCAACGCCAGGCTCGCCGGCGGCATGATCCCCGAACTCGTCCGTGCGGCGACTGGGATCGACCTTCTGGAGCAGCAGGTGCGGGCCGCGGCCGGGTACCCTGTGCGGCTGCTCGCCGACAGGGCCCGGCACGCGGGCATCGGATTCCTGATCGCGCGTCGGACGGGACGCCTTGTGGCCATCACGGGAACAGCGGAGGCGGAGCGTGTGCCCGGCGTCGAACGGGTGGTGATCACCGGGTCACCGGGCCGTGCGGTACGGCCGCCGCGGGACGCCTATGACCGGCTCGGCTACGTGATCGCGGCCGGCGGCTCGGCCCGGGAGGTCGAGGAGACCCTGGACGCCGCCGTGCGGCTGGTGGAAGTGGTGACCGTCCAGGACTGACCGCCGCCCTCAGTCAGCGGCCTCCGGCCCGGGGGAGACAGCACGGCGGGGCGCACCGTCGTTGTTCGCCGCTCCGCGGCCCATGCCGCGATATGGGCACGCGAGCGCAGGCCGAGGGTGGTCCTGATGTGGCGGATATGCGTCTCGACGGTGCGCACCGACACATGCATCCGGGCGGCGATCTGCCGGTTGGTCAGTCCTTCGACCACCAGAGCGGTCACGTCCCGCTCCCGCTTGCTCAGCAGGCTGTCGGAGTCTTCCGCGGTCGCGCCGGTCGCGCCGGTCGCCTGGGAGCCGAGGGCGAAGGCGAGGACATGACGGTGCCGCATCGCGCGTCCGGCTTCGAGCGAGGCGCCGGCCCGGTTCGGCGGCAGGACCTTCAGCGCCGCGGACCGTGCCGCGTTCACCCGCTCCCGCCACCACGCGTCACCCCACGAAGCAGGCGGGCCGAACTGCTCGGCTGCCCCGATGAGCTGAAGTACTCTCTCGAACCGGTGGGCGCGGGCGGCGACGATGGCCAGCCCTTGGAGTGCGTCGGCCGGTCCGCGCGTGTGCTCCGCGGGACCGCGCAACGACTCGGTGAAGTACGCCTCCGCTGTCGGCAGGTCGTCCTTCTCGAGAGCGAGCGCGCCCGCCGTGACGAGAACCGCGTGCAGCCAACGTGGCGGCACCCTCATGCGCAGGAGGGGCAGGAACTCCTCGATCACCTGCTCGGCCCGGCCCAGTTCACCGTTGAGCAGCTGGTACCGGGCGAGACCGACCCGACAGAGAGCCGTCAGGGTTTCGTCACGCAGCCGGTGGCCGATCTTCAGGCACTCCCGCAGGTCCGCCACGGCACTGTCCTGGTCGCCGTGTGTTTCGTGGAGCGCACTGCGTAACAGCAGGAGACGGCTGAGGAGCGGATCGCGGCCGTAGCCGCGTTCCAACTCCACGGCCTGCTCGGCATGGCGCATGGCCGTGCCGTAGTCCCCCTGCCGCCCCGCCAGCGTGGCCGCACACTCAAGAGCGACGCTGCGGTAGGGCGATGACTCGATGCCGCGGTCCAGGATGTGCGAGAGCAGTGTCAGCGTGTCGTCCGCGGGTCCCGGTGACAACTCCACCGTGGCCAGTGCGCCGGCCAGGAGCAGTTGCCGCTCGTCCGTGCCAGGGATCAGCCAGTGGAGGGCATGGGTGAGATTGCCGTGTTCCGCCGCCAAATGTCGGAGCACCGCGGGTTGGAGGAACGTTTCCCTATGGAGCGGTTCTGATAGTTGTGTCAGCCACGTCACCAGCCGCCCGTACGTCTCGGTGTCCTCGCTTTCAGCAACCAGCCGTTCGTGACCGAAACCTCGCATCGATTCCAGCAGCCGGAACCGTGCCGAACCGTCCTGATCGGTGTACGGAGTGATGACGGACTTGACCGAAAGGGCGATCAGCAGTTCGGACGTTCCCGGTTCCGCGTCGCTGCCGTCGGCGGCCACCGCGGCAGCCGTGTCAAACCCGAAGCCGCCCGGCAGTACGGACAGCCCGCGCAGCAGCGACCGTTCGGCTGGATTCAGCAGGTCGTAGCCCCATTGGAGGGAGGCCCGCAGACTCTGATGCCGTTGGTCCGCCAGCCGCCATCCGTTTGTCAGCAGGGACAGGCGGTCGTCCAGGCGAGCCCTGACCTCGGCCGGCGGAAACACTCTTATCAGCCGGGCAGCCATCTCGATGGGGAGCGGCAGGCCGTCGAGCCGGGTGCAGATCTCGCCCACGTGCCCGGCGTTCTCCTGGGTGAGCTGGAAATCAGGCACCACCGTTCGCGCCCGGTCCAGGAACAGAAGCACGGCGTCCGACCGCAGACACTCCGAGAGAGACGCATCGCCGTCCACATCGGGTAGCGCCAGACCGGACAGTGAGAACAATGCCTCCCCTGGGAGACGCAATGGTTCCCGGCTGGTGGCGATGACCCGCAGATACGGGTGGCTTGGCAGCAGCTCGCTCAGCATCAACCCGCACTCGTCCAGGACGTGCTCGCAGTCGTCCAGCACCAGCAGGCGCTCACTCTCCTTCGCGTACGCGGCTGCCCGCGGTGCGCGCGGAACACCGTCTTCGGCCGGCTCGCCGAGGGCGATCAGGATCTGCCGCCGTATCTGGTCGATGTGGGTCAGTGTCGCCAACTTCACGACGACGACTTCGCAGTGCCTGCTGCGTTGCTCTTGCCCGGCCAGCTCCAGCGCCAGACGGGTCTTGCCCACACCGGCGGGCCCCGTCAGCGTCAGCAGCCGTACGCCGTGGAGCAACCGGCTCAACTCCACCATCTCGTCGGTTCGGCCGACAAAGCTGCTCAACTGGGTCAGCGGCCCGCCGTCAACCGCTGTGCCCATTCCGCCAACTTTCTGCCGTTGCCGATAGGAACGCTGTCGGCAGGCGTTCGAGCAGTATCGGGAGCGAAGCGGGGTCGCGCTTTCAGGGTTTCTCTTGTCGATGTGCTTGCCGCACATATCGCAGGAAATAGTGGTGGTAGAGGATTTAGAGATCAATCCTGGCACCTCCGTAAGTGCTGCCTTGCCCTGCGGCGCCGCCCCGCGTCACTGATTTCTGGGGTGCGGCACAGCGTCGCTAGTCGCAACTGGTGTGACCGGGTGACTTATGGGTTCCGGTCATGGGTGCAGAATTGAAAAGGTGCACCGGCGGTCAGTGAAAGGGAGGTCTGTACCTTCTCGTACCTTCTGCCACGGGACGCCGGAGCTTTTGGCTGGCCGATCCCCACGGCGCGTACGCCCTCCCCGTTCCGGGAGGCGAGAAGCCGCTGATTGGCTTATTCGCATGGATAAGGCGCAAACCGGGGCTTTCCTTTCGGCGTTCCAAACCTCGAGGTCACGTATCGCGTGACCGCGTGGCGGTTGTGCCCCCGTCAGTTCGGCGTCCCGTCCCGATCACGCCGCACTCGGATTCTAGTCATGACTAAACGCATGCCCCAAGCCCGTTTCTGCCTCCTTTGCTGCCCGAATCATGCCCGTATGCTGCCGTGAAATGCTCCTTTTGTGCCAGGAGCGCAGTAGGTGCGTCTGATGACCGTCACGTGGGGCGGCGAAGACGACCGTGGCGTTACGGGCATTCGGCGTCCCGTAACTGCGGCTAGCACTGGTGCCGATTACGGAAGTTTCCTGGAGTATCACGTCCATGTCGAGGCGAATGAAGAGCGGGTGGTCTGTCGCGTGCTTCTGAGCAATTTGCGAACGGGAACTGCCCTTCTTTTCCTTCCGCAACGCTCTCGTCCACGAGAACACGGGGCGCACGGGTTCCGGCGGCCTGGCGGCCCACGTGGCCGACATCCGCGACCGTCCAGCCGGACCGGTCACGTGTCATACGGAGGATAAACGTGCGCGCAACGCAGCAACCGGCGGCCTCAGCTCCAGAAAACCCGCCGGAGCGGACAGGCTCTGGTGCCCCGGGTATCGCCGGCGTCGGCACCGCCGTGCCGCCGACCTCCTACACGCAAAGGGAAATCCTCGACACCTTCGGTATCACCGACCGGCGGATCCGCTCCGTCTTCCTCGGCGGTGCCATCGAACGCCGCAACCTCACCCTGCCCCCGACCGGCCCCGACGGGCTCCCCGCCGTCGAGTCCCAGGGCGACCTGCTGAGCAAACACACCGCGAGCGGGCTACAGCTGGGCCGGGAGGCCGTCGGACACTGCCTGAAGGACGCAGGCGCCGCGCTCGGCGACATCCGATACCTGTGCTGCGTCACCTCCACCGGATTGCTCACCCCCGGATTCTCCGCGCTGCTCATCAAGGACCTGGGTATCGAACAGTCCTGCCAGCGCCTGGACGTCGTCGGCATGGGCTGTAACGCCGGGCTGAACGCCCTCAACGCCGTCGTCGGCTGGGCCGCCGGCCACCCCGGCGAGCTCGCCCTGATGGTATGCGTCGAGGTCTGCTCCGCCGCCTACGTCTTCGACGGCACGATGCGCTCCTCCGTGGTCAACAGCCTGTTCGGCGACGGCGCGGCGGCTGTCGCGGTCCGCGCCACTCCACAGGAGCCCCCGCCGGACTCGGCTCTGCTGAGGTTCACCAGCCACATCATCCCCGAGGCGGTCGACGCGATGCGCTACGACTGGGACGACGGGCACGGCAAGTTCAGCTTCTACCTCGACCCCGAGGTCCCCTACGTCGTCGGGGCCAACGCGGAGACCGCCGTGGCACGGCTCCTGGAGGGCACCGGACTGCGCGTCGGTGACATCGCCCACTGGGTGGTGCACTCCGGCGGCAAGAAGGTCATCGACTCGGTCCGTGTGAACCTCGGACTGTCCCGGTACGACGTGCGGCACACCACCGGGGTCCTGCGCGACCACGGCAACCTCTCCAGCGGCTCGTTCCTGTTCTCGTACAAGCGGCTGCGTGACGAGAGGGTCGCGGTACCCGGTGACCTCGGGGTGCTGATGACGATGGGGCCCGGGTCGACCATCGAGACGGCCCTGGTGGGCTGGTGACGGAAGGAAGATTTGCCGACATGAAGACCGAGCCCGACCGGACCCTGCTGCCCGACGGCCTGGGCATCCTGGCCCGGCTGGACGGCGGCAGCCCGCTGCCCGAGTTGACCGCGGCGGTGAACGCCGTGTGTGAGGAGGCGGAGGAACAGCGCGAACGGACGGTGGTCATCCTCCGGTTCGCGCCGCCACCGCCCGGGGCCCGGGAATGGCCCGGCGATGTCTCCATCCATGAGGTCAACCGCTGGGAACGGGCCGTGCGTCGCCTGGAACGCCTCGACAACGTCACCATCACCGTGGCCCAGGGCACATGTGGCGGCCCCGTCCTCGACGTGCTGCTGGCCGCCGCCTACCGGATCGGCACCCCCGACCTGAAGCTGCTGCTTCCGGTCAACGATGGGCAGTTCTGGCCCGGTATGGCCCTCTACCGGCTCGTCCAGCACATCGGTCCGGCCCGTGCCCGTCGCATTGTGCTGTGGGACTCCGACATCCCCCTCCCCGACGCCGTCGAACTCGGCATCGTCGACGAGGTCAGCGACGATGTGACCGAAGCCGTCCGTCACGCGGCCGTGCTGCGCGGACGGCTCTCCGGCCGTGAGGCCGGGATCCGCCGCCGGTTGCTGACGGAGGCCGCGTCCGCCGAGTACCAGGACGCCCTCGGCGCGCATCTCGCCGCCTGCGACCGCGAGCTGCGCCGCCTGCGGAACGGTGGACCCGGCACCCCGGCCGGGACGGCGGCGGGCCACGTCGAGGCGGCCGGATGAGCGCCGGTGCGCCCGGCGGCGGCTCCCTCGATCCCGTACCCGAGCCGACCGGCGGCATCGAGGCAGACGCCCGCCGCCTGGCCGAGTACATCGGCGGCACCGAGCGGCGGCTCGCGGCGCTGCCGCCCGTTCCCGACCGCGCCCCCCACGACCGGGACCGCGCCGTCGCGGTCCACGCGCGCGCCCGCCGGGCCCGCCGGGCCTTCCTCGCCCGGCACACCGAGACCGTCTACGGGGTGCTCACCGACGGGCTGACCCGTCCCGTACGCCTGGCGGACCTCGTGTACGAGGCCGCCGACCGGTTCCCGGGCCTGGTGCCGACCCGTGCCCAGATGGCGGCCGAGCGCCGCTTCGTCCAGGCGGACAAGGAGGGCCGGGAGATCGACCAGGGCATTTTCTGTGGCGCGGTGCTGCGCTCGCCCACCGCCGGCCGGCACCTCGTCGAGACGATGCTCAGGCCCACCCCACGCGCCCGCACGCTCCTCGATGGCTTCCGCACCGAGGGCCGGATCGAGCTGGACACCGTGTACCTCGAACGTCGGGGTGTCGCCGGTCATATCGAGTTCCGCAACGCCGCCCGGCTGAACGCGGAGGACGACCGGCTGATCGCCGACTTGGAAACCGCCGTAGACCTCGTCCTGCTCGACGACGCGATCAAGGTCGGTGTGCTGCGCGGCGGCACCGTCGACCATCCCAAGTACCGGGGACGCCGTGTCTTCAGCGCCGGAGTCAACCTGACCGACCTGCGCGACGGGCGGATCTCCTTCGTCGAGTTTCTCCTCGGCCGCGAGCTCGGCTACGTCAACAAGATGCTTCGCGGTCTGCTCACCGCCCCGTCGCCCGGTGACGGGTGCGAACGGGGTGTGGGCAAGCCGTGGATCGGCGCCGTCGACACCTTCGCCATCGGTGGCGGTATGCAGCTCCTGCTGGTCCTCGACCACGTCATCGCCGAGGAGAACGCCTACCTCAGCCTGCCCGCCGCCGAGGAGGGCATCGTGCCCGGGCTCGGCAACCTCCGGCTCACCCGGCTCACCGGAGCCCGGTTGGCCCGTCAGGTGGTGCTCGGCGGACGCCGGATCGCCGCGACCGAACCGGAGGCCCGTTATGTGTGCGACGCCGTGGTGCCTGCCGAGGATATGGACGGCGCCGTCGACAGGGCTGTCGAAGCGCTCCGCGCGCCCGCCGTCTCAGCCAACCGCCACATGCTCACCGTCGCCGAGGAACCTGTCGACCTGTACCGCGCCTACCTCGCCGAGTTCGCCGTCGTACAGGCCGAACGCACCTACGCCCCGGACGTTCTGGCCAAGGTCGAACGGCGTTGGCAGGAACGCGAACGGCGGCGCGCGGCACCGGGCAGCGTGCGGTGGGCACCGCACCCGGCCTGCGCCGGCCGGGGCGATGGCATGCCGCTCAGCGGTCGCGATGCGTGATGATCCGGGCGAGCGAGCTGAGCGCCTGTGCGCCCTCCTCCGCCGGAGCAGCGGCCTCCAGCGCGGCCACGGCCATGGCCCGTTGACGTTCCGCCTCGCGCTCCGCCCAGGAGATCGTCGACGAGCTGGAAGGCCAGGCCCAGGTGGTGTCCGAACTTCCGCAGCGCGTGTACGCGCTGCGGATCGGCACGGGCCACCAGCCCACCGAGAGCGCACGAGCCGGCCAGCAGCGCGGCCGTCTTCCTGGCGGCCATGGCTACGCACTCGTCGAGGTCGATATCCATACGCTGCTCGAAGGCCAGGTCCTCGTCCTGGCCGCCGACCAGCGACAGCAGCGACTCGCACAATTCCTGAAGCATGGCCGGACCGTCGGACAGCATCTCCATCGCCACGACAAGCAGTGCGTCTCCGGTCAGCACGGCCTGAGCATCGCCGAACTGGGACCAGACCGCCGGGCGCTTGCGGCGTACGGCGTCCCGGTCCATGAGGTCGTCATGCAGGAGGGAGAAGTTGTGCACCAGCTCGACGGCGGCCGCCGCCGCGGCGGCCGACTCGGGAGCGCCGCCCATGGCCCGAGCGGACGCGAGGACGAGTGCTCCGCGCATTCCCTTCCTCCAGCCGCCGACGTCCGGGTTGCCGTCGCGGTCCTTCCAGCCGAAGTGGTATTCCGCGATGGCACGCGTGCGGCCGGGGAGCCGGGTCCGTGGCCGGTCGGGCCGGTGGCTCTCGCTGCATGCCTCCCCGCTGAGCGGTGGCCCGCACCCGGCGTCCGTGGCCGTGACGATGAACCCGGCGCCGGCCACCGATGTGGCCGAGGTGCTGCTGCTCGCGTACGGACTCACACCACGCGAGCGGGACGTGCTGGCGCGGGGCGTCGCCGGACTGCCGTCGCGGGCCATCGCCACGGAACTGCACATCACCGTGGCGACCGTGCAGGACCACCTGAAGAGCGTCTCGCGAAGACCGGCGTCCGCAGCCGCAGCGCACTGGTGGCAGACGCATGGTGCCGCGGTTCAGCTGATGGATCTTCACGGCAGGACGGTGAGCGCGTAGAGTGACGATGCTTTGGCCAGGGTGGGAATGACGCTGGCAGCGCTCACAATCTCGCGGGTAGGAGGACGCCAGGCGGATGAGACTCCATTCCTCCTCGTTGCACAGCTCGTTGCGGGATCCGGTCCTCGGTTCGATCGGATTTCTGAACGAGGTGATGAGCCGCTATCCGGAAGCGATATCCTTCGCGCCCGGCGCGCCGCATCCGGACACGTTCGAGGATATCGACACCGAACGGTACGTTGACAAATTCATCGATTATCTCGTCCAAACCGGACGGAGCCCGGAGCAGGCACGCCGACTGCTTCTCGAGTACGGGCCGAGCAGGGGCATCATCAACGGCATTGTCGCTGATGCCTTGCGCCGGGACCACGGGATCGACGCCCCCGAGAACACGCTCGTCATGACCGTCGGTGCCCAGGAAGCGATGCTGCTCGTGCTGCGTGCGCTGTTCCGCTCGGCCGAGGGCGTGCTCGCGGTGGCCAATCCGTGCTTCGTGGGCATCATCGGGGCAGCCCGGCTCCTGGACATCGATGTGATTCCGGTCGACGAGACGGACGCCGGGATCGATCTCGACGGTTTGGAGCGGACGTGCCGTTCCTCTCGGGAAGACGGCCGGCCGGTTCGTGCGCTGTACGTGGCACCGGACTTCTCCAATCCCGGCGCGGCGCATATGTCGCTTGGCGGCCGTCGGAGACTTCTCGACCTTGCGGAGCGCGAGGGCTTCCTCGTCATAGAGGACAACGCTTACGGGTTCACGGCGGCAGCCGGAGCCGAACTGCCTCCGCTCAAAGCGCTTGACACCGCTCGCAGTGTGGTTCATATCGGTACCTTTGCCAAGGTTGCCTTCCCGGGAGCCAGAGTCGGCTATGTGATCGCTGATCAGCCGATCGACTCGTCTTCTGGCGGCACACTGCTGGCGGACGAGTTGGCCGCCGTGAAGAGCATGGTCACCGTGAACACATCCCCGCTGTGCCAGGCCGTGATCGGCGGGATGTTGCTGGAGCACGGAGGCTCCGTGATCGAGCTGAGCCGTCGCAAGTCCGAGATCTACCAACGGAACCTGACCTGCCTGGTCGACGCATTGGACCGGCATCTGGGAGACGGATCGCATCCCGGAATCCGCTGGAACCGCCCTCGCGGTGGGTTCTTCGTCCGCATACATCTGCCCGTCCCCGTGGATGCCGCTCTGCTGGAGGTGTCCGCGGCCAAATACGGCGTGCTGTGGACACCGATGCGGCAGTTCTACCTGGATCAAGCAGGTGATCACCAACTTCGGCTCTCCTGCAGCTATCTCGATCCCGAACGGATCGAGGAGGGGGTGCGGCGCCTGACCGCCTTCCTGTCGGAGGAAGTCGAACGCCGGTGGGACAACGGCAGTATTGGCTGACGTGGATGTTGGCGGTGATGGAGAGCTACGTGGCCCTGGGGCGTCGCTTGGCGTGGCGGGGTATCAGGAGGGACACATGGGTTCCCCCACCGGGGGTGGAACCCACGGTGAGGTGTCCGTTCAGCAGGTGGCCGCGCTCGCGCATGGCCGACAGTCCGGTACCCGTGGAGACCACCGTGCGGAGCGCGGATCGGTTGACCGGGGTGGAAGGCTGATGGGCCATTCCGCGGCCGTTGTCCCGCACCGCCACGGTGATCGCGTGATCGTCGCTGTCGAGTTCCACGAGAAGACGGCTCGCCTCGGCGTGCTTGACCGCGTTGTTCACCGCTTCCTGCACGATGCGGTAGATATGGGCCTGGGCCTCTGGTGACAGTTCGTCCCCGAGCCGGCTCCACTCCGCTCCGACGCGCAGTTCCGCCTCCAGCCCGAAGGTCTCCCCGGTGCGCCGGCACAGTGTCTCGAGGGCGGGCGCCAGGCCGAGCTGGTCGAGGGCGAAGGGCCGCATCTCCACGATCAGGTGCCGTAGCGAGGTGATCTGGTTCGTGATCAGGCCGCGCGCCTGGTCGATGGCGTCCTTCATGGCGGCGGGCTCGCCACTGACGGCGGCGGTGGACAGCACGATCTGGACGGCGACCAGTTCTTGAAGCGTCTCGTCGTGCAACTCACGTGCCCAGCGCCGCCGTTCTCGTTCCTCGCCGTCGCTGCGAGCCTGAGCCCGCTCGCGCGCGAGACTGCGGCGGCGCGCCACCGCGCCGCGGCCCAGCATGGCGGCGCAGCCGATCAGCAGGAGAGGCACGATGTTCAAGCCGTTGAAAAGCGGCTCCTTGGTCATGCGGACCAGCTGTGACACGGCGAGGATGAGGGCGAGCCCGCACAGGGCCGCCAGCCACGCCCGCCGGACGGCGGTATTCAGTGCCGCCGCGATGATGAGGACGACGGCCGCGCCGAGGGAGAGCCGCATCACCCAGCGAGGCTGCTGCTGGAGGACCTCGATCGCGAAGGCGATGACGAGCAGTGCCGCACCGGCGGCCTCCGTGATCGGGCCGGCCTTGGCCCGTGGCGAGCCGTTCATCCCAGCAGTCCGCGCTCGCGCGCCGCGGCGATGAGTTCCGCCCGGGTCTCGGTTTTGAGCTTGTCCCGAATCCTGGCGCGGTGCGTCTCGACCGTACGAACGGAGACGTAGAGACGTCGCGCGATCTCCTGGTTGGTGTGGCCCAGGGCGAGCAGCGAGAGAATCTGCAGTTCGCGCGCTGTCAACGAGGCATCTCCATCGGCACCGGGAGCGCCGGTGTCCGCTATGGCCAGTCGGGCGCCCATGGCGGGCTGGAGGTAGGTGGCTCCCCTCGCGACCTGGCGAGCCGCGCCGACCAGTTCTTCCGCCGCCGCTTCCTTGAGCAGATATCCGGCCGCCCCGATCCGCAGGGCCGCGCGGGCGAACGCGGGATCCTCCTGCATCGTGAGGATCAGAATCCGGGTGCCGGGGGACGCCGCGAGCAGGTCGGGGATCGAGGGCAGGCTGGATTGGCCGGCCATGGTGAGATCCAGGACCAGTACGGACGGTTGGTGCCTTGTCACGGTCTCCACGGTCTCCGGGACCGTGGAGCTCTCGGCGACGACCTCCAGGGAATCGTCCTGGGACAACAGCACTCGCATCCCCGCACGGACCACAGGATGATCGTCGGCGATCACCACGCTGAGGCGTGACACGGCATCCACTCCCTGTTCAGCGCGGTCGGCATCCACGGGAGTAAAGGTACTGGAGCGATCGCACGAGCTCCGGAGCGGCGGCTGCGGGAAACCCGCAGGATGCCTGCGGACGGACACCGAGGCCCCGAAGCCGCCGGAGCACCACCATGGCCGCTCGGAGCACTCAGCCGGGCGTGAAGCGCCCGCTCTGCCGACACGGACAGAAACGGTTCAGGTTCACAGATGATCGACAGGCGTACCTTCGGCAAGGCCATCGGCGCGGGGGCGGCGGGAACGGCTGCCGCATCACTGACCGGCCTGAGCAGCCCCTCGTCGGCAGTGGCCGTGCCGTCATCCGGTCCGGGCGCCGACAGGGCGGCAACGGCGTCGCACACCGGCGGCGGGTCCTTCCCGGCGCTGAAGCGGGTCGAGGCCGGCGAGCTCACCATCGGCTACGCCGAAGCCGGCCCGGCCCATGGACCGGCCGTCGTCCTCCTGCACGGATGGCCCTACGACATCCACAGCTACGGGGAGGTCGCGCCCCTGCTGGCGGCCCGGGGCCACCGGGTCATCGTCCCGTACCTGCGCGGCCACGGCACCACGAGCTTCCTCTCGCCCAGGACCTTCCGCAACGCGCAGCAATCGGTGATCGCCCTCGACATCATCGCCCTGCTGAACGCCCTGAAGATCGAGAAGGCCGTGTTCGGAGGCTTCGACTGGGGATCCCGGACCGCCGACATCATCGCCGCACTCTGGCCGGAGCGGTGCAGGGCCCTGGTCTCCGTGACCGGTTACCTGATCACCAACCGGGAGAAGAACAAGCTGCCGCTGCCGCCGTCCGCCGAGTGGGCATGGTGGTACCAGTACTACTTCGCGACCGAACGTGGTGCGCTGGGCTTCGAGGAGTACCGACACGAGTTCGCGAAGCTCATCTGGCGCAATGTCTCCCCGACGTGGAACTTCGACGACGCCACCTTCGATCGCACGGCGGCGGCATTCGACAACCCCGACTACGTCCCCATCGTGGTGCACAACTACCGCTGGCGGCTGGGCCTGGCCGAGGGTGCCCCCCGCTACGACAGGCTCGAGGCACGCCTGGCGGCCGCCCCCGACATCGCGGTGCCCACGATCACCCTCGACGGCGAGCTGGACCCCTTCACCCCGGCCGGTGACGGCGCGGCGTACCGGTCCAAGTTCACCGGCCCCTATGACCACCGAACGCTCAAGGGCATCGGCCACAACGTGCCGCAGGAAGCGCCCGAGGCGTTCGCCGAAGCCGTCCTCGACGTCGACCGATTCTGAGACGTCGACCGATTCTGAGGAGGATGACATGACACCCGAAAAGCCCAGACCCGAGAAGTTCGGGCCCGCCGATGCCGCCGAGACCAGGCGGCGTGCCAGGTTCGGCACGCTGCCGGAGCGCGTTCGCGCGGAGGACATGGTCGTGGAGAAGCCGGCCACGGTACCGGATTCGGCGAGGGACGCGTACAACTCCGACGAGTGGCTCGTTCGTACGTGTCTGTGAAGGGCGCCGCGGATACGAGGGTGCCG
>NZ_JBHYVB010000163.1:11415-27210 GCF_042750115.1 Streptomyces sp. NPDC059455 | reverse complement strand
AGGATCACGTTCCGCTCACCGGTCAGGTCGTTCATCAGCGCCGCGTTCACCCCCAGCAACGACGGCTGGCCGTTGGTGTAGACCTTGCCGCGCTCAGTGGGCAGCAGCCCCGCGACGGCCTTGAGCAGCGTCGACTTACCCGACCCATTGGACCCGATCAGACCGATCGACTCACCCTTGTACGCCACGAAGGTGACCCCGCGCACCGCGTGCACCTCACGCATACCCGGGGCGCTCTTCCGCCCCAGCAGACGGCTGAGGGCCGCGGTGGCACTGCCCTTCCCCTTGGGACCGCCGTTGACCCGGTAGACGATGTGGACGTCGTCGGCGATGACGGTGGGCACCCGTCCCGGCGCGGAAACCGCCTGCCCGGCCTGCTCGGCCCGCTCCGCCTGGGCACCTTTGTCGAGGGTTTGCTCAGCCACGGCCGTACTGCTCCTCTGCCTTCCAGAAGTACACGAATCCCCCGGCACCGAAGAGGACCGCCCAGCCCACGGCCAGCGCCCACACATGCGGCGGCAGGTTGGCCCCGGTGTAGTCGTCGATCAGCGCGTACCGCATCAGGTCCATGTAGACCGCCGCCGGATTCCCCAGCATGGCGTCCGCGATCCACTTACTCGCCCCCGCGTGTTCGAGCGTACGGGCCAGCGGAAACATCACGCCGGACGCGTACATCCAGGTACGGAGGATGAAGGGCAGGAGTTGCGCGAGGTCCGGGGTCTTGGCTCCCAGCCGGGCCATGATCAGCGAAAGCCCGGTGTTGAAGACGAACTGGAGCGCCAGCGTGGGAACGATCAGCAGCCAGGCGAAGGACGGGAAGTGACCGAAGCCCAGCAACACGATGACCAGCACGATCATCGAGAACAGCAACTGCTGGAGCTGCTGGAGCGCGAAGGAGATGGGGAGCGAGGCACGAGGGAAGTGCAGGGCCCGCACCAGTCCGAGGTTCCCTGAGATCGCCCGTACGCCCGCCATGGCGGACGCCTGGGTGAAGGTGAAGACGAACACACCCGTCACCAGGAACGGAATGTACATGTCGTTCGCCATACCGCGGCTGCTCTTCAGCAGCATGCCGAAGATGAAGAAGTACACCGCCGCGTTGAGCAGCGGGGTCGCCACCTGCCACACCTGACCCAGCTTGGCCTGGCTGTACTGGGCAGTGAGCTTGGCCGACGAGAAGGCCACGATGAAGTGACGCCGACCCCACATCTGGCGGATGTACTCGCCGAGGCCCACCCGGGCGCCGCTCACCGACAGCTCGTACTTCCGCGCCAGCTCGGCCGGGGACAGTCCGTCGTCGGCTGATGGCGGGCCACTCACGGCTACCGCACCGTCGTGCGTAGTCTCGCTCACAGTTGACACTTTCGTCTTCAGGGTGCGCTGAGCGGGGCCGCGCCCCGGGTCGCGCCCGATGCTCTTCGTTACGAGCTTGTCAGATGACAGGAGGTCGGCCCAGTCGGGTCAGGCGCCATACCGTACGCCACTTCATGGGCCGACGTGGACCGCACGGTGTCTTCCAGCCTTCGCGGAACCCTCCGAACCAGGCCCGAAGTGCGGTTTTCGATGGACGCCTGGCCAGTGTGAGCAGCAGCCAGACGCCCAGATACACGGGAACGAGCAGCGCAGGAAGGTTACGCCGGGCCAGCCAGACCCGGTTGCGCGCCACCATGCGGTGGTAGACCGCGTGCCTGCTCGGGGCGGTGGTCGGGTGGTGCAGCACCATGTCCGACCGGTAATCGATCATCCATCCGGCGTCCAGCGCCCGCCAGGCCAGATCGGTCTCCTCATGGGCGTAGAAGAAGTCGTCCGGCAACCCTCCGACCTGCTGGAACACCGTGGTGCGCACCGCGTTGGCACCGCCCAGGAAGGTGGTCACCCGGGAGGACCGCAGGGGGTCGGAGGCGCGCAGCCGGGGCACATGGCGACGCTGGGTGACGCCGGTGTCCGGGTCGGCGATGCGGAACGAGACGATGCCCAGCTTCGGATCGGCGGCGAACGCCTGGCGGCACAGCTCGGCGGTGTCGGTGCCCGGCAGCAGCCCGTCGTCGTCGAGGAACAGCAACACATCGACGTCCGACCCGCCGGGTCCGAACGCCTCGATGCCCACGTTGCGGCCCGCCGGAATGCCCACGTTCTCGGGCAGCTCGATGGTCCGGACACCCTCGGGGAGCGTGGGCAGCGGTGAGCCGTTGCCCACGACGACCACCTCGACCGGGTCGCCGTCCTGCTTGGCGACCGAGTCGAGGAGTGCGCGCAGCTCCTCGGGGCGATTGCCCATCGTCAGGACGACCGCCCCGAGCCTCATCGCGCTCATGCTCACTTGAGCCTGCTCGACGCGAGGATGGACACGAGGTGAAGCAGGGTTTGCAGCAGGGCGATACCGGCCAGTACGGCAACGCCCAGCCGGGTGAAGAACAGGTCGCCGCGCACCTGGTCCACGATCGCCACCACGAGGATCAGCAGCGACGCCTCGACCCCGAGGACCAGCCGGTGGAACTTCAGCGCCGCGGCCGCCCTGCGGGCCAGCGCCACACCGGACGAGCGCGGCTCGGCGGCCGCCTCCTTGACCGGCGGCAGACCGCCCTGGTGCCGGGCGACCCCGACGAGGTCGGTCTCGGCCTTGATCAGGATGGCACCGAGCGCGGCGAGGGTGCCGAGGAACGCCCACAGCCAGTCGATCCGCCCGGAGCCCCACAGGTCGGCGGCGCGCAGACCGAAGCCGACGAGCACCGCGGCGTCGCACAGATAGGCGCCGACCCGGTCCAGATACACACCGCCCAGCGAGAACTGCTTCTTCCAGCGGGCTATCTCGCCGTCGACGCAGTCCAGCAGCAGGTAGAGCTGGACCATCAGCACCCCGAGCACGGCGCCCGCGATCCCCGGCACCAGCAGGGCCGGGGCCGAAAGGGCGCCGAAGACGGTCATCAGATACGTCAGCTGGTTGGGCGTGACCCGCGTGTTCACCAGGTGCCGGTCGATGCGCAGCGAGATCTCGCGCATGTAGAGGCGCCCGGCCCAGTGCTCACCGCTCCGCCGGTCCTTCACCCCCGCGGGGTGGACGACCGGGCGGAGTTCAGCCACTGATGGCTTGACTGACTGCTTTGGCATAGTCGGCGTATGCGTCCCTGATCGCGTCGGATGAGAGGTCGAGGTGCTCGAGGATCGTGTAGCGGCCGGGCCGCGTCTTCGGAGCGAACTCCACGACCTGGACGAACTCGTCCACCGTGAAGCCGATCTCCTCGGGCAGCACCGGCAGCCCGTGCCGGTGCAGCACCTCGGCCATGTGCTCCGACTCCTCATGCGCCCCGCGCAGCCGCATCGCGAAGGCGGCGGCCAGGCCGCACTGCTCGCCGTGGCTGGCGGCGCGCTTGGGGAAGAGGAGGTCGAAGGCGTGGTTGATCTCGTGGCAGGCACCGGAGGCCGGGCGGGAGTCCCCCGCGACCGACATCGAGATGCCGGTGAGCACCAGCCCCTCGGCCAGCACCTGGAGGAAGCCGTCATCGCCGACCCCGCCGGGGTGGCGCAGCACGGCCTCACCGGCCTGGCGCGCCATCGCGGCCGCGAGGCCGTCGATCTGCTCGCCGGTCTCCCGGTTGGACAGCTCCCAGTCAGCGACCGCGGAGATGTTGGACAGGGCGTCGCCGATACCGGAGCGGACGAAGCGGACCGGCGCCTCCCGGATCACATCGAGGTCGATGACCACGGCGATCGGGTTGGGCACCCCGTACGAGCCGCGGCCCGCGTCGTTGTCGAGGGTCGCCACCGGGGAGCACAGACCGTCGTGCGAGAGGTTGGTGGCGACGGCGACCAGCGGGAGGCCGATGCGCGCCGCGGCGAACTTCGCACAGTCGATGATCTTTCCGCCGCCCAGCCCCACGACCGCGTCGTAGTGCCCCGACTTCATGCGGTCGGCGAGCTTGATCGCGTCGTCCAGGGTGCCGCCGTCGACCTCGTACCAGCTCGCGCCCGGCAGCGCCGGCGCCAGCCGCTCGCGCAGCAGGGCGCCGGAGCCGCCGCTGATGGCGATGGCCAGCTTGCCGGAGGAGGAGATCCGCTGGTCGGCGAGGACCCCCGCGAGATCGTCCAGGGCGCCCGCGCGGATGTCGACGACGAGCGGCGAGGGGATGAGCCTCGTCAGTACTGGCACGCGATTTCACGGCCCTTCGCCAGATCGTCGTGGTTGTCGATCTCGACCCACTTGATGTCGCCGATGGGGGCCACGTCGACCTTGAAGCCGCGGTTGACCAGCTCCTGGTAGCCGTCCTCGTAGTAGAGGTCGGGGTCGCGCTCGAAGGTGGTCTTCAGCGCGTCCGCGAGCTCCGCGGCGGCCTCGCCCTCGATGAGGGTGACGCCGATGTACTCACCGGTCGCCTCGGCCGGGTCCATCAGCTTGGTGATCTTCTGGACGCCCTTGTCGGGGTCGGCGACGACCTTCATCTCCTCGTCGGCGAGCTGCTTGACCGTGTCCAGAGCGAGGATGATCTTCTGGCCGTTGCCGCGCGCGGCCAGCAGGGTCTTCTCGACGGAGACCGGGTGCACGGTGTCGCCGTTGGCGAGGATCACGGTGTGCTGGATCGCGTCACGGGCGCACCAGAGGGAGTAGGCGTTGTTCCACTCCTCGGCCTTGTCGTTGTCGATGAGCGTGAGCTTGACGCCGTAACGCTGCTCCAGTGCCTCCTTGCGCTCGTACACGGCCTCCTTGCGGTAGCCGACGACAATGGCGACCTCGGTCAGACCGACCTCCGCGAAGTTGCCGAGGGTCAGGTCGAGGACGGTGGTCTCACCGTCCACGGGCACCAGAGCCTTGGGAAGCGTGTCGGTGTAGGGGCGCAGACGCCGTCCGGCGCCGGCCGCGAGCACGAGGCCGATCATGCGGGTTCTCCTGATTCGTCGTGTACAGCGGGTGCTCCTGAGGACACCCAGAAGCGGATGCTCTCGATGAGCACCGCCAGCGCGAGGACCGCCGCCAAAGCGGTCAACGCGATGGTGAAACCTTGGTTCTGGTGGTGCAGCAGGGCAGCGGCGGCCGTGACCGCCACCGTCCGCCCCTCGTGCCCGCCGATCGCCCGCACCAGCCGGTGCGGGGGCGCTCCCGTGCCGCCACGGATGCGGTACACCGTGTCGTAGTGATGGTAGGCGACTGCCGCAACGAGCCCGAAAGCCGCCGGCAATGCGCCGTTCACCTCCGAGCAAGCCGCCAGGATCAGGATGGTGCCGTATTCGGCCGCGCGGAAGAGCGGCGGCACCAGCCAGTCGAGGGGGCCCTGGAGGGGCGCGGCGACGGCGACGCCCGCGAGGACCGCGTAGAGCACGGCACAGCCGACGGGCACCCAGGAGCCGAAACCGGCGGCCGCGGTGCCGGCCAGGACGGCCGCCGTGCCGAGGGCGGCCGACAGCGGGGCGAGGTACGAACTCATCCCGCGGGGGGCGGCCTTGGCGACCAGCTCGGCCAGCGGGCCGGAGTCGGCCAGCTCGGCGAGGGCGCGGGCGGCCCGGTCCGTGCGCTCGGCCCGGCGGGTCAGCGAGCGCAGCACCCGGCCCGCGGTGGTGTAGCAGGCGGCCAGCGCACAGCCGATGAGCAGTGCGTAGAAGGTGATACGGGGCGTGGTGAACGCCGTCAGCACGGCGATCATCGCCCAGCGCTCACCGATCGGCAGCACGATCATGCGGCGCACCCAGACCGTCCAGCCGACGCTGTCGAGGCGGCCGGAGAGGGCGGCGGTGGGACTGGTGTTGCCGGTGGCGTCGTGGTTGGCCTCGTTGAAGGCGAAGTCCACGACATGACGGCAGGTCTGCAGCACCATCGCGCCGAGCGCGAGCGCCCAGACGTCATCGCCGTCGGCGCGGGCGGCGCCGAGCGCGAGGCCCGCGTAGTAGGCGTACTCCTTGGCCCGGTCGAACGTGGCGTCCAGCCAGGCGCCGAGCGTGGAGTACTGGAGCGAGTAGCGGGCCAACTGCCCGTCGGTGCAGTCGAGCACGAACGAGGCGATCAGCAGCACACCGGCCGAGACGAACCCGGGCCGGGTGCCGGTGGCGGCGCAGGCCGCGGCGATGAGCGCGGTGAGGAGGGAGGCGGTGGTGACCTGATTGGGGGTCAGCCCGCGCCGGGCGCACCAGCGGGCGAGGTAGCGGGAGTACGGGCTGATGCAGAAGGTCGTGAAGAAGCCGTCCCGCGACTTCACGGCCGCCCGCAGCCGCACCCGCTCGTCGTCCACCGCGTCCACGGCGCCCCGCGCCGCGGCCCGCGCGGCGGCGTCCACGGGCACGGCGGCCACGAGCACCCCGAGCTCGGGCCGGTGCACGGGGACGCCTTCGGCGTCGAGAGCGGCGGCGAGGTCGTCCACACGGGAGTAGGCGTCGGCGGCGCCGTGCATGGCCGCCACCTCGGCGGGGGCCACGGACCGCGACGGTGCGGCGAGGCCGCCGGCGGCACGGTCCGGCGAGGCCACGTGGGCGGCCCCGCCGGGCGCGGCGGCGGAGCCGAGGGTCTGAGCGGGGGCGGCGGTGGGCGTCCCGCCTTCGCTCCCGGAGGTCCGCGCCGTGGCGGCCGTAGCCGTCACGGCGCGGGCCAGGGCCGTACGGGCCTCGGCCTGGACGCTGAGCGCACCGCGCACCGTGGCGGCGGGGAAGCGGGGGTCGGTGAGGGCCAGCCGCAGGGCATGGACATGGCCGATGAAGCGGGGGTCCACGAGGGCCACCCGCTCATGCGCCGGGACGGCGGCGAGCTCCGCCGTGACCTCGGCGGCGTCGGTCGCCGTACGCACGGCGAAGCCCAGCGACCGCAGGTCGCCCTCGAGGGACGAGCCGGCGACCGGCGCACCGGTGAGAATCGCGGTCGACAGACGAACTCACTCCTTGGCAGCTGACATGGTGGCCGCGCCGCTGATGGCACTGGCCTGGGGCCCTCCGGGCCATGGGCATCGCACGCCCTGGCCCCGTGGAGCTGGCGGCACGTCCGGCAGAGGCTATCGGATCGATGGAAGCCGCCGTTCACCGCACATTCACCACACGATCGGGGGAACGACCACTTCCGCGCGCCGCCGATCATCATGGTGGATGGCGGCTGTCCTCCACAAACGGCGATCGCCCCGCCATGGATAGGGTGCGGGGCATGACATGGCTGATCACAGGTGGTGCCGGATATATCGGGTCGCATGTCGTGCGGGCCATGGCCGAGGCGGGCGAGTCCGTGGCCGTGCTCGACGACCTGACCAGCGGCGTCCGGGCGCGGCTGCCCGAGGATGTGCCGCTGGTGTGCGGGTCCACCCTGGACCGTGAGCTGCTGGACCGCACCTTCGCCGAGCTGGGGGTCACCGGTGTGGTGCATCTCGCGGCGAAGAAGCAGGTCGGGGAGTCCGTGGAGCAGCCGCTCCGCTACTACCGCGAGAATGTGCACGGGCTCACGGTGCTGCTGGAGGCCGCGGTCGCGGCCGGTGTCAGCCGCTTCCTCTTCTCCTCCTCCGCCGCCGTGTACGGCATGCCCGATGTGGAACTCGTCACCGAGGACACCCCGTGTCTGCCGATCAATCCGTACGGAGAGACCAAGCTGGCCGGAGAATGGCTGGTCAGAGCGGCGGGCGCGGCCCACTCCCTCTCCACGGCCTGTCTGCGCTACTTCAATGTGGCGGGTGCCACGCGCCCCGAGCTGGCCGACACCGGAGTGTTCAACATCATCCCGATGATGTTCGAGCGGATCACCGCGGGAGAGCCGCCGCGGATCTTCGGTGATGACTACGACACCCCCGACGGCACCTGTGTCCGCGACTACATCCATGTCGAGGATCTGGCCTCCGCCCATCTGGCCGTGGCCCGTCGGCTGGCCACGCAGCCGGAGCCGGGCGATCTCACGGTGAACATCGGCACCGGCCGGGGGGTCTCGGTGCGGGAGATGTCCGATCTGATCGGCGAGATCACCGGCCGCCCGGAGCTCGCCCCCGTGGTGGGGCCGCGCCGGGCGGGTGATCCGGCCCGGGTCGTCGGATCCACCGAACTGATCGCCAAGGAGCTGGGCTGGAGCGCCCGGCACGATGTGCGCGCGATGGTGGAGTCGGCCTGGGAGGGCTGGTGCCTCCACCACCCCGAGGCCCGGCGCGGCTGACCGGGCACGGCGCACCGCTCGCCGCTCGCCGGGCACCGGCGCGGCTGACCCGGCCCCGCCCCGGACCCGTAGTTCACTGGTGAGTCAAGGGACCGCGGCGCCGGGAGGAGGCCCCTACGCATATGGGCGCAGGTCATGACCACGCCCGCGGCCGGCCCACCGCGGGCGCCGCCCACCGGTGGCGGCTGCGGATCGCCCTGGCCATCACCCTCACGGTGATGGCCGTGGAGATCATCGGCGGTCTGCTGGCCGGCTCCCTCGCCCTGCTCGCGGACGCCGGCCATATGGCGACGGACGCGCTCGGGCTCGCGATGGCGCTGCTGGCGATCCACTTCGCGGGCCGTCCCCCGAGCCCGCACCGCACCTACGGCTACGCCCGCGCCGAGATCCTGGCGGCCCTGGCCAACTGTCTGCTGCTGTTCGGCGTCGGCGGCTACATCCTCTATGAGGCGGTACTGCGGTTGGTCACCCCGACCGCCACCTCGGGCGGGCTGACGGTCGTCTTCGGCGCCGTCGGCCTGGCCGCGAACCTGGTGTCGCTGGCCCTGCTCCGGGGCGGCCAGCGCACCAGCCTGAACGTCCGGGGCGCCTTCCTGGAGGTCGCGGCGGACGCGCTGGGCTCGGTCGCGGTGCTGGTGTCCGCCGGGATCATCCTCGCGACCGGCTGGCAGACGGCCGATCCCATCGCCTCCCTCGTGATCGGCCTCATGATCGTCCCGCGGACGTACAAGCTGCTGCGCGAGACGCTGAACGTGCTGCTGGAGGCGGCGCCGCGGAATGTCGACATGGCGGCCGTACGCGCCCACATCCTCGGCCTGCCCGGGGTCGAGGGGCTGCACGACCTCCATATCTGGACCATCACCTCGGGGATGCCGGTGCTCTCCGCGCATGTGGTGGTCGCTCCGGGGGCCCTGGACGCGATGGGCCATGAGCGGATGCTGCACGCCCTCCAAGGATGTCTCGGGGAGCACTTCGACGTCGGGCACTGCACGTTCCAGCTGGAACCGGGTGGGCATGCTGATCACGAAGCCAAGCTGTGCCACTGACACGGACCAGGGGCACATGTGCGGCAGACTTTGGACGTTCACGAGTCGGAACTAGAGGATGGTCATGCCGATCACACCTGCCAACGGCGGCTCCGCCGAGACCGCCGAGACCGCCGCGCCGAGCGGTTCCGCAGAGCCGATCATGCTCGAGCTGGTCGATGAGGACGGTACGACGATCGGCACCGCGGAGAAGCTCTCCGCACATCTCGCACCCGGCAAGCTGCACCGGGCGTTCTCCGTCTTCCTCTTCGACGACGCGGGTCGGCTGCTGCTGCAGCGCCGTGCGCTGGGCAAGTACCACTCCCCCGGGGTCTGGTCCAACACCTGCTGCGGCCACCCCTACCCCGGTGAGCCGCCGTTCGTGGCCGCCGCCCGGCGCACCGCCGAGGAGCTGGGCATGGCGCCCGCGCTGCTGCGGGAGGCGGGCACGGTCCGCTACAACCACCCGGACCCGGCCTCGGGCCTGGTGGAGCAGGAGTACAACCACCTCTTCGCGGGGCTGGTGCGGGCGGCGCCGCGCCCGGACCCCGAGGAGATCGGCGAGATCGCCTTCGTCACCCCCGACGAGCTGGAGCAGCTGCGCGACAAGGGGCCGTTCTCGGCGTGGTTCATGACCGTGCTGGACGCGGCCCGCCCGGCGGTCCGTGAGCTCACCGGGACGGCGGCGGGCTGGTAGCGGCGCCGGGCAGCGGAAGGGCGGCCCAGACCACCTTGCCGCCGCTCGTCGTGTGGTCCACGTCGTAGACCCCGCCCGCCTCCCCCGTGATCGCCGTCACCAGCAGCAGTCCCCGCCCACCGGTCCCGCCCTGGTCCGCCATCAGCGCGACGGGCCGGTAGGGATGGTTGTCCTCGACGGCGATCCGGACCCAGTCCTGGCTCAGCGAGACCTCGACGGCGATCTCGGGGGAGAGCAGCGCGGCGTGCCGCACCGCGTTGGTGACCAGCTCGGAGACGATCAGGAGCAGACTCTCCACCAGTTCGTCGTTCACCGGCACCCGCTGATGGACCAGCAGCTCGCGCACCGCGTGCCGGGCCTGTGGCACGGAGGTGTCCAGGGCCGGTGCGGTGAACCGCCAGGTCCCCTCGTAGCCGACCGGGGGCGAGGGCGCGGGCGGGGCGTGTCCCGCTTCGGAGGGGACTCTCCCGACGATCTCCATGTGCGATACCCACCCCTCGCCGCGGCCCGACCACTCGTATCGAGTGTTGGGAAGCTCTGGTACTGACCGATGGACTACGCACAACTTGACGCTTATCGAGCGTTTTTGATCGTTGGCGTATGCCAGGGTCACGCGCTCGACTGTTCCTGCTCGCATGGATTCCATGCATTGACTCTGTGGAGGACGAGCCTTGACTCAGCCGTGACCGGCTCGAACGGCCGGGCCCCAGTCGGGTCCCGGCCCGGAGGCCGTCGGAGCGGCCGCCGAGCGGCCCGGATACGATCCGCCACATGGAGCCCTCTCTGGAGCACGAGGTCGCCGACGGCATAGCGACCGTCGTCATCCGCCACCCCGCCAAGCGCAACGCGATGACCCCCGGGATGTGGCGAGCGCTGCCCCCGCTGCTGGCCCGGCTCGCCGCCGACCCCGCCGTACGGGCGCTGGTGCTCACCGGCGACGGCGACACCTTCTGCGCGGGCGCCGACATCGGCTCGCTGAGCGCCACGTACGAGGAGACCGCCGGGTTCGCGCTGCCCGCCGAGGAGGCGCTGGCCGCCTTCCCCAAGCCGACCCTGGCCGCGGTGCGCGGCTACTGCGTGGGCGGCGGCTGCCAGCTCGCGGCCGCCTGCGATCTGCGGTTCGCCGAGGAGGGCGCCCAGTTCGGGATCACCCCGGCCAAGCTGGGGATCGTCTACGCCCCCAGCTCGACCCGCCGGCTGGTCGAGCTGGTGGGACCGGCCACCGCCAAGTTCCTGCTGTTCTCGGGCGAGCTGATCGACACCGAGCGGGCGCTGCGCACCGGTCTGGTGGACGAGGTGCTGCCGGCCGGCGGACTCGACAAGCGGGTGGCGGAGTTCACGCGGGCGCTGGTCTCCCGGTCGCAGCTCACGCAGGCCGCGGTCAAGGAGTTCGCGGCCGGGCCCGTCGAGCCGGACAGGGTCGCGTACTGGCAGGAGCAGGCGGGGGAAAGCAAGGAGGCCGCCGAGGGCATCGCGGCCTTCTTCGAGCGCCGCCCGCCGCGATTCCGCTGGACCCCACCGGCCGAATGACCGCGGCGGGACGCGGCCGGGCCGGGCGGGGTTCATGCGATCCGTAAGGGCGCCACGGCGGCCGGGGTGTGGCCGAACCGGCCGAACCGGACGGGTCGATGGAATCCGTAAGGACGTCACGGCGGCCGAGGAGTGGCCGGATCCGGCGGGACCGATGGGGGCTGGTGAGACCCGGGCTACCGGGGGTGACTACCAGTCGGTAGCGTGCGCCCATGACCACACTTCCCGAGCTTGCCGCGCGTCGCTGTTACAGCGTCGTCAACCCCCTCCACTCCGCCATCTACTTCTCCCCCGACTTCGGCGAGGAACTCGCCGAGCTGGGGCTGAAGGACGGCGCGGCCGCGTACTTCGTCGGCCGTGCGGCACCCCTGGGACGGGTGAGCGCGGGCACCGTCACCGCGACCTTCTTCAACTTCAGCCACGATCTGGTCGCCCGCCACATTCCGGCCGCGTGGGACGTGGTCTCCCCCGAGGTCGCCCTGGAGGCCCGGCTGCGGGCCGCCGACTCGGTACTGCGGCGGGTGCTGGGCGAGGAGGTCATCGCCTCCAAGGAGCTGGCCGAGGCCGCGGAACTGGCCCTGCGCGCCACGGAGGCCTGCTCGCGCCTGGCGCGCCCGCTGTACGCCGCCCACGCCGACCTGCCCGTCCCGGACGCCCCGCACCTGGCGCTGTGGCACGCCGCCACGCTGCTGCGCGAACACCGCGGCGACGCCCATCTGATGACCCTGGTCGGCGCCGGGCTGGACGCGGTCGAGGCGCTGGCCTCCCACACCGCGACCGGTCAGGGCATGTCCACCAAGTGGATCCTGCGCACGCGCGGCTACAGCGCAGACGAGTGGGAGGCGGGCCGCCGGCGGCTGCGCGACCGCGGCCTGCTCACCGCCGACAACGAGCTGACGGAGGCCGGTGAGCGGCTGCGCCAGGACCTGGAGGCCGAGACCGACCGCCTGGACGCGGCACCGTACGAGCACCTCGGCGCCGAGGGCGTGTCCCGGCTCACCGAGCTCGCCACCGCCCTCTCCACGACCGCCCGCGACAACGGCGCCTTCCCGGCCGACCTCCGCGGCAAGAACTGACGGCCGGTCCCTGGGCCACCGCCCCACTGGGTCCGCGCCGCCCGGGCCGCACGTCCGGGCCGAGCCTCGCGGGAGGCTCGGCCCCGGACGCATGCCCGCAGTACGGCGGCCGGGGCCGACGACGCCCGCCGGCGGGGCTCGGCGGCCGGGGACGACGCCCGGCGCGGGGCGACCGCAGCGCGGTCGCGACGCACCTTCACCTGCGGGCAGCTTCCCTTCCCGCCCCTTCCCGCGGCATCGATATGCGGCTCCGCCGCGTGGTGAGGCTGCGCCCCAGACCCCGCACGGGGGCTGCGCCCCGGACGTGGCCCCACCGGTTCGGCACGCCCTCGGGCACCCCGGCGTAGGCCCGGCAGGGGCCCGGCGCAAACGTCCGGACGTTGTCGGCCCGGCATCGGCGGGGGCCCCGCCGTGGGTTGCGTTTGGCAGGGGCACATCGGGATACCCGCTTGTTGTGCGCGATCGGCCGTCTGACAACCGGGCGCCCACACCGCGCGCCGCGTACGCCGGCAACAGCCCGTGCGCCGCGTAGCGAACGGTGCCCGGCGGCCGCCGCCGAGCCGCCACCGACCGACAGGAGGTATCCCGTGTTCCGCGCCATCGCCGACGTGCTCCGTGCCATCGGTGCCGCCATCGCGACCGTGGTGACGCTTCCCTTCCGCGCTGTGGCCCGTCTCTTCGGCGGGGCCTCCGACGCGGCGAGCGGGCCGCGCCGCAGGCGGGTGTGATGACCGTTTCCAGCTGATACCGGTGTCCGCCCGGCCCCGTACCCGGGCCTCCCGGCCCGCCGAAAGCGTCGGCCGCGACCGCTTCGTCAGTGCCACCTGCCACAATGCAGGAGCAGTGCAGACCGAAAGCGGAGCGTGATCGTGACGACGTCCATCGAAGGCAGGATCGCCGAGGAACTCGGCGTACGGGAACGGCAGGTCAAAGCCGCCGTCGAGCTGCTCGACGGCGGCTCTACCGTGCCGTTCATCGCGCGCTACCGCAAGGAAGCGACGGAGATGCTCGACGATGCGCAGCTGCGCTCCCTGGAGGAGCGGCTGCGCTATTTGCGGGAGCTGGAGGAGCGGCGCACCGCGATCCTCGAGTCGATCCGCTCGCAGGGCAAGCTGGACGAGTCCCTGGAGGCGCAGATCCTCGCCGCGGACTCCAAGGCCCGGCTGGAGGACATCTACCTCCCCTACAAGCCCAAGCGGCGCACGAAGGCGCAGATCGCCCGCGAGGCCGGGCTCGAGCCGCTCGCCGAGGGGCTGCTGGGCGACCCGACCGTGGAGCCCACGGCCGCCGCGGCGGCCTTCGTGGACGCCGAGAAGGGCGTCGCGGACGCCGCCGCCGCCCTGGAGGGCGCGCGGGCCATCCTCACCGAGCGGTTCAGCGAGGACGCCGACCTGATCGGCGAGCTGCGTGAGCGCATGTGGGAGCGCGGCCGGGTGGCCACCAAGGTGCGTGAGGGCAAGGAGGAGGCGGGCGCCAAGTTCGCCGACTACTTCGACTTCGCCGAGCCGTTCACCGAGCTCCCGTCGCACCGGGTGCTGGCGATGTTCCGCGGTGAGAAGGAGGAGGTCCTCGACCTCAGCCTGGAGCCGGAGGAGCCCTCCGAGGAGACCGGCCCCACCTCCTACGAGCGCTCCATCGCCCACCGCTTCGGCATCGCGGACCGCGGCCGCCCCGCCGACAAGTGGCTGGCCGACACGGTGCGCTGGGCCTGGCGCACCCGCGTCCTGGTCCACCTCGGCATCGATCTGCGGCTGCGGCTGCGGCAGGCCGCCGAGGACGAGGCCGTCCGGGTCTTCGCCGCCAACCTCCGCGACCTGCTGCTCGCCGCCCCGGCCGGGACGCGCGCCACGATGGGCCTCGACCCCGGCTTCCGTACGGGCGTGAAGGTGGCCGTGGTCGACGCGACCGGCAAGGTGGCGGCCACGGACACGATCTACCCGCACGTCCCCCGCAACCAGTGGGACGAGGCCCTGGACAAGCTGGCCCGGCTGGCGCGTGAGCATAAGGTGGAGCTCATCGCGATCGGCAACGGCACGGCGTCCCGCGAGACCGACAAGCTGGCGGGCGACCTGTGCGGCAAGCACCCCGAGCTGAACCTCACCAAGGTGATGGTGTCGGAGGCGGGCGCCTCCGTGTACTCGGCCTCCGCCTTCGCCTCGCAGGAGCTGCCGGAGCTCGATGTCTCGCTGCGCGGCGCCGTCTCCATCGCGCGTCGGCTCCAGGACCCGCTGGCCGAGCTGGTCAAGATCGATCCCAAGTCGATCGGCGTCGGCCAGTACCAGCACGACCTGTCCGAGGTGAAGCTCTCCCGCTCGCTCGACGCGGTCGTCGAGGACTGTGTGAACGGTGTCGGGGTGGACGTCAACACGGCCTCCGCCCCGCTGCTCAGCCGGGTCTCGGGCATCGGCACCGGCCTCGCGGAGAACATCGTCTCCCACCGCGACTCCAACGGCCCGTTCCGCAACCGTAAGGCACTCAAGGACGTGGCCCGGCTCGGCCCCAAGGCGTATGAGCAATGCGCGGGCTTCCTGCGCATCCGCGGCGGCGACGACCCGCTGGACGGATCGAGCGTGCACCCCGAGGCGTATCCGGTGGTGCGGCGGATGGCCACCACGGCGGGCGGCGACGTGACCACCCTCATCGGTAACACCTCGGTGCTGCGCGGCCTGCGGCCGAACGAGTTCGTGGACGAGGCCTTCGGTCTGCCGACCGTCACCGACATCCTCAAGGAGCTGGAGAAGCCGGGCCGGGACCCGCGTCCCGCCTTCAAGACGGCGACCTTCAAAGAGGGCGTCGAGAAGATCGGCGACCTGTCGGCCGGGATGATCCTGGAGGGCGTCGTCACGAATGTGGCGGCGTTCGGCGCGTTCGTGGACGTCGGTGTGCACCAGGACGGTCTGGTACACGTCTCCGCGATGTCCAAGACGTTCGTCAAGGACCCGCGGGACGTGGTCAAGCCCGGTGACATCGTCCGGGTGAAGGTCCTGGACGTCGACATCCCGCGCAAGCGGATCTCGCTGACGCTCCGGCTCGACGACGAGGCGGGCGCCCCGTCCGGCGGCGGTCGCGAACGCGGCGAACGGGGCGAGCGCGGCCCGAAGCGCGGCGCGCCACAGCAGCGCCAGGGCGGCAGCCGCGGCTCCTCCCGCGGCGGCGGCCAGCGCGGCGGCGGCCGCGACGCGGCGCCGGCGAACGGCGCGATGGCGGACGCCCTGCGGAGGGCGGGCCTGCTCGACCCCAAGAAGCGGTAGCCCGGGGCCGGGCGCGCCCTGGCCGCGGGGGGGGGGGCCCCCCGGCCCCCCCCCGCGGGGGCGCCCCCCCCCGGCCCCCCCACCCCGGGGGGGCCCCCCCGGGGGCGCGGCGCGGCGG
>NZ_JBHYVB010000163.1:2022-11405 GCF_042750115.1 Streptomyces sp. NPDC059455 | reverse complement strand
GCGCGCGCCCCCGCGCGTGGCGGGGCCCCCGGGGGGGGGGGGGGCGTCCACCCCCACACGCGCGGGTGCGCGGGGCGGGGGGCCCCGCGGGCGGGGGGGCCGCCCCCCGGCCCCCCACCGGCGGGCGGGGCACACCGCGCAGGCCACGAGCCCGCGAGGCCGCCACCCGGTCGCGGGCCCGCCGGGACGGCGAAGCGGCGGGTCAGGCCTCGATGACGCGGCCTTCGGAGACCGCGAGGCGGCGGGTGGTGTGGACCGCGTCGAGCATGCGGCGGTCGTGGGTGACCAGGAGCAGGGTGCCGGTGTAGGAGGCCAGTGCCGACTCGAGTTGCTCGATGGCCGCCAGGTCCAGGTGGTTGGTGGGCTCGTCGAGAACCAGCAGGTTGACCCCGCGCGCCTGGAGGAGCGCCAGCGCCGAACGGGTCCGCTCCCCGGGGGACAGCGTGGCGGCGGACCGCACCACATGGTCGGCCTTGAGGCCGAACTTGGCCAGGAGCGTCCGTACGTCCGCGGGCACCAGCTCCGGCACCGCGGCGCCGAAGGCCTCCAGCAGCGACTCGCGACCGAAGAAGAGCGCGCGTGCCTGGTCGACCTCGCCGACCACCACACCGGGGCCGAGCGCCGCCGCACCCGCGTCCAGTGGGAGGCGGCCGAGGAGGGCGGCGAGCAGGGTGGACTTGCCGGAGCCGTTCACCCCGGTGACCGCGACCCGGTCGGCCCAGTCGATCTGGAGGTCGACCGGGCCGAAGTGGAAGTCGCCGCGCCGTACCTCGGCGCCGCGCAGGGTCGCCACGACCGCACCCGCGCGCGGCGCCGCGGCGATCTCCATCCGCAGCTCCCACTCCTTGCGCGGCTCCTCGACCACGTCCAGCCGCTCGATCAGCCGGTCGGTCTGGCGCGCCTTGGCGGCCTGCTTCTCGGTGGCCTCGACCCGGGCGTTGCGCCCGATCTTGTCGCCGTCGGTGGCCTTGCGGCGGGCGTTCTTGACGCCCTTCTCCATCCAGGCGCGCTGGGTGCGGCCCCGGGCCTCCAGGGTGGCGCGGGTGTCCGCGTACTCCTCGTAGCGTTCGCGGGCGTGGCGGCGGGCCGTCTCCCGCTCCTCCAGATAGGCCTCGTAGCCGCCGCCGTAGAGGTTGACCCGCTGCTGGGCGAGGTCGAGTTCGAGCACCTTGTCGACCGTGCGGGCGAGGAATTCACGGTCGTGGCTGACGAGCACCGTACCGGCGCGCAGCCCGCGCACGAAGATCTCGAGGCGCTGGAGTCCGTCCAGGTCGAGGTCGTTGGTCGGCTCGTCGAGCAGGAAGACGTCGTACCGGGAGAGGAGGAGCGAGGCGAGCCCGGCGCGCGCCGCCTGTCCCCCCGAGAGGCCGGTCATGGGGCGGTCCAGGGAGACGTCGAGCCCGAGCGAAGCGGCGACTTCGCCGGCCCGCTCGTCGAGGTCGGCGGCGCCCAGGGAGAGCCAGCGCTCCAGGGCGGTGGCATATGCGTCGTCCGCGCCCGGCGCTGCGTCCACGAGTGCCTGGGTGGCGGCGTCGAGCTCGGCCTGCGCCGCCGCGACCCCGGTACGGCGGGCCAGGAAGCCCCGTACGGTCTCCCCCGGCCGCCGCTCGGGCTCCTGCGGGAGGTGGCCCACCGTGGCGTGCGGCGGACTGAGGCGTACGGCCCCCTGCTCGGGATCGGTGAGGCCGGCGAGCAGGCGCAGCAGGGTGGACTTGCCCGCACCGTTGACGCCGACGAGCCCGATGACTTCGCCGGGGGCGACGACGAGGTCGAGCCCGGCGAAGAGGGTGCGGTCGCCGTGCGCGGCGGCGAGGTCCTTGGCGACGAGAGTGGCAGTCATCAGAGGGCCGATCCTAGTCGCCGCCGACGGCCGCCTGCCGCGGGATTCCCGGGGCCTGGGCCGGTGCGGCCCCACCGCGCGGCATGGGCCGCGGTCGTGGCCCCGCCCTGGTCTCCTACCCGGGCTCCGCCCCGAACCCCCGCTCCTCAACCGGCCGGAAGGGCGGACGCGTTTCCAGCGTTTTTCCAGCGTCCGAGGCCGGAGCAGAAGAGCATGCCCGGGGCAGGGGAACCGGGCCCGAGGCGAGCCCTATCGGCGCGCCACCGGCGTCACCAGAACCACGTCGCTGGTGCGGGCCACCACGAACGACTGGCCCCGCACCGCCCTCGCCGCCAGGGGAATCCGATGGATCCCCGGCTCCACCGAGGCGTCGAAGAGCTCGTGCGCATGGGTGCGGGAGAGCCGATCGAGCCGGTGGGCGACCAGCCTCACCCGGCACTCGGAGGCCACCTCCACCACCGCCTCGCCACCGTCCGCCGTGAGGCCGACGAGGCGGCGGTCGCGGGGGGTGCGTTCCAGGGCCTGTTCGACCTGGGCGACGAGCACGGGGACGATCGGGGCGAGCGCGGTGACCAGGACGGCCTGGGAACGCGCGGCCGCGAAGGCGTCCCGTACGGCGTCGCGCTCCTCCTGGCCGACCGTCCGGCCGAAGACCACCGCTCGGTACTTCCGCAGTTCCTCGGCGAGCGCCCCCACCGCGTCAAGAGTGATCTCGGCGCCGATGCCGATACGCCGCAGCGCCGCGGCGAGTTTGGCGAGAACGGCCGCGCGCTGCCCGATCAGCAATACCCGGGGGCCGGTCGGAACCTCGTGCGCGCTGTCGGTGAGCAGCAGCCGCTCCAGGGCGGCGCGGTACTGCTCACCGCGGAAGCGGTACGGGCCGATGCCGTGGTAACCGTTGAGGTCGAGGTCGGGGCTCTCGTCCGTCTGCCAGACGAAATCCCGCCAGACGAAGTCCGCCCCGTCGCGCTCGATCACCGCGGTGACGGCGCCGCACTCCAGCCCCTCGCACTCCGGGCAGCCGTAGATGACGAACCGGCCGCCCTCCAACGGCGCGTCGGTCTCCAACAGCAGCCCGCGGACCTGCTCGGTGAAGACGGACGGGCCGAGGCCGGAGGCGAGCGGCGAGACCGCGTCGAGATAGGCGAGGCGTCGCAGCAGCGGTCGGCCGTCCACCACGAAGTCCAGGAAATCGCGGTGTATGTGGTACGCGCCATTGGCCAGGACACCGCCGGCGCGCACCGCCGGCGTCAGCCCGAAGGTCACGTACGTGGGGTTCATGCCCCAAGTATTCCCGCTTTGCGACACCATGGCCGCGACTCGCCCTGCGCACACCGGTACAAGGGATGAATCCGGAGCGCGGGGACGGACGGGCCGGTGCCGTGGAGGGCCGACGGGCCCGCCACCCCGGGGATAGCCTCCGCACATGACATGGGATGCGATCGTCGTCGGCGCTGGGGTCATCGGCCTGACCAGCGCCATCGTGCTGGCCGAGGGCGGCCTGCGGGTAGCGGTGTGGACCCGTGACCCGGTCGGGCGCACCACGTCGGCCGTGGCCGGAGGGCTGTGGTGGCCGTACCGCATCGAGCCGGAGGATCAGGTGACGACCTGGTCCGTACGGACGCTGCACACCCTGACCGCGCTGGCCCGTCGTCCCGCGGAGACCGGCGTCCGCCGGGTCGAGGGGGTTCAGGCGGGCATCGGCACCGGGGACCTGGGGCCGTGGGCGACGGCGGTGCCGGGGCTGCGGCAGGGGCGCCCCGACGAGCTGCCGGACGGCTTCGCGGTGGGCCTGCGGGCCCGCGTCCCGCTGGTCGACATGCCGACCTACCTCGACTATCTGCGGTGGCGCCTCACGGCCGCGGGCGGAAGGGTCGAGGAGCGGGCCGTGACCTCACTCGCCGAGGCCGGCCGGGCCGCTCCGCTCGTCGTCAACTGCACGGGCCTGGGGGCGCGGGAGCTGGTGCCCGACGCCGACGTGCACCCGGTGCAGGGGCAGCTCGTGGTCGTGGAGAACCCGGGCGTGGAGGAGTGGCTGGTGGCCGCGGACCCCCACTCGCCGGACACGCTGTACGCACTGCCGCAGCCTTACGGCCTGGTGCTCGGCGGCACCGCACGGGAGAACGCCTGGAGCCTGGAGCCCGATCCCGCGACGGCGGAGGCGATCGTGGCGCGCTGCGCCCGCGTCCACCCCCGGGTGGCCCACGCCCGCGTGCTGGCCCACCGAGTGGGGCTGCGGCCGACGCGGTCGCGGGTGCGGCTGGAGAGGGAAGAGCTGCCGGGCGGCGGGGCCTGCGTCCACAACTACGGCCACGGCGGCGCGGGCGTCACGGTCGCCTGGGGCTGCGCCGAGGAGGCATTCCGGCTGCTGGTAGGGCGGTGAACGAGCGGAGGGCCGGTCCGACCGAATCGGCCCGGCCCTCCCGAGGCACTACTTCTTCTTGGCCTCGACAGCGTCGTCACGGAGCGCGCCGTCGCCGTTCCGCACCGGGCCGATACGGATCTCGAACTCGCCGTCGTACATCTCGTGACCCGCGATGACCGCCATCTCGACGGCCTCCTCGCCCCTCTCGCCCCGCACGATCAGCGGATCGCGGCGCAGATCCTTCATCAGCGCCCAGCACAGCCCCACCATCACCAGGGTGAAGGGCGCCGCCACCAGGATCGTCAGGTTCTGCAACCCGGTGAGGGCGTCGTCCTCACCACCGCCGATCAGCAGCATGACGGCCGCCACCGCGCCGGTGACCACGCCCCAGAAGACGACGACGAAGCGGGTCGGCTCGAAGGTGCCCTTCTGCGAGAGCGTGCCCATCACGATGGACGCCGCGTCGGCGCCGGAGACGAAGAAGATGCCGACGAGGATCATGACCAGGACGCTCATGACAGTGGCGATCGGGTACTCGTGCAGGACCGCGAACAACCGGCCTTCGGGGGTGGAGTCGTCGCCGAGTCGGCCCATGTCCTGCAGCTTCATCGCCGAGCTGCCGAAGATGGCGAACCAGATCAGGCTGACCGTGCTCGGCACCAGGATGACGCCGCCCACGAACTGCCGGATGGTGCGTCCCCGGCTGATCCGGGCGATGAACATGCCGACGAACGGGGTCCAGGAGATCCACCAGGCCCAGTAGAAGACGGTCCAGTCGCCCAGCCACGACGCGACCGATTTGCCGCCGGTCGCCTCGGTGCGGCCGGCCAGCTGGGCCAGGTCGCCGACGTAGGAGGCCATGGAGGTCGGAACCATGTCGAGGATGACGATGGTCGGCCCCGCCACGAAGACGAAGACCGCGAGGAAGAGCGCCAGCACCATATTGATGTTGGACAGCCACTGGATGCCCTTGGCGACACCGGAGACGGCGGACGCGATGAAGGCGACCGTCAGGATCGCGATGACGGCGACCAGCAGCCCGGTGCCCACGTCGTTCTTCCAGCCCAGCACCTCGATACCGCTGCCGATCTGCAGCGCGCCGAGTCCGAGCGAGGCGGCGGAGCCGAAGAGCGTGGCGAAGATGGCCAGGATGTCGATGACCCGACCGCCCCAGCCGTTGGCGTTCTTGGAGCCCATGAGGGGCGTGAAGACCGCGCTGATGGTCTGCCGACGGCCGCGGCGGAAGGTGCTGTACGCGATGGCCAGGCCGACGACCGCGTAGATGGCCCAGGGGTGCAGCGTCCAGTGGAAGAGCGTGGTGGACATCGCGGTCTGCATCTTCTCGGCCGAGCTGCCGGGGTCGGTCCCGGGCGGCGGGGTCATGAAGTGCGACAGCGGCTCGCTCACGCCGTAGAACATCAAACCGATGCCCATGCCCGCGCTGAACATCATCGCGACCCATGAGACGGTGCGGAATTCGGGTTCCTCGCCCTCGTTTCCGAGGGTGATCTTGCCGTAGCGGCTCATGGCCAGCCAGAGGGCGAAGATCACGAATCCCGACGCGGTCAGGACGAAGGCCCATCCGCCGTTGTGGATCAGCCCGGAGAGCATGCTGTTGGAAACGCTCTCCAGGGTGTCGGTGGCCACGGCCCCCCAGACGACGAAGGCCAGCGTGAGCGCGGCGGAGACGCCGAAGACCACGCGGTCCGTCCGGGGGGTGCGATCCGGCCCGGCGGAGTCGGAGCCGGGAGGATCCGCGGTCACCGGAGGATCGCCGCCGACGTCCCCCGTGGTTGTACCTGTCTGCGGCACGCAAGAGCCCTTTCACTGGAGGTTTATCTGACGGACTTTCGGCTACCCAGGACTCTGAGATGCATGCCAACCGGCCATGGGGGCCGGTGCTTTCGTGTGCCGTCAATGCGTCACGTCAGCATGCGTCCACCGGCTGCCCCTCGGTGAGGTGGTACGCGGCGCGGCCGTCCAGCAGCAGCGGCACCAGCGCGCGGGCCGACTGGCGCAGCGGTACGAAGGCGCTTCCGTCGCGCTTGACGGGCCGCGCCGTCACCCCGTGCAGGGCCAGCTCGTCCCGCACCTCACCATACTGTTCGGCGTCCAGCCAGTAGCCGCACGGCGGATCCTGGAGGACCGTGTCCTCCTCCGGCGGTTCGTTGTCGGCGCCGCCGAGGTAGACCGGGCCCCGGTCCGCGTAACCGGCCAGCCGCGCCGCCGTCGTGGCCGCCTCGATCCGGGCGCGCCGCCGGCTGATGAAGTCGAAGGTGCCGTTCAGGGCCGCCAGGTGGGAGCCCACCCGGCGGCGGTTGTTGAGGGCGGGGTCGGCCTTCTCGGCGTCGGTGAGCGGGTCGACCCGGGTCTCGACCAGCAGCCCGACGGCAGTCTTGACGCCCGCGGTGTTGCGCAGGATCCGCTCCTGGCCGTCGCCCGCCACCTGCTTGACCGGCTCGCCGGTCTCGGGGTCGGTCCAGATGCCGTAGACGCCGGTGGTGTGGCCCGCGGCCTCGACGCCGGGGCGCACATAGGCGTCCGACAGGGTCCGCGCCTCGCGGTGCACCGGGCCCTCGGTGTTGAGGTTGCGCGGCCACAGCGCCAGCAGGTCCTTCACGTAGTACGGAACGGTCGCCCCGTACTCGTGCAGGTCGTGGACGGTGTCCGGGCGCCAGTCGCGGATGACGCCCGCCATCGCGCGGGACTCGGCGGTGGAGAGCGCGATGTGGTCGCGGTTGATGTCCACGCCGTCGGAGTTGCCGCGGGTGTCGGCGGCGCGGCCGTCGGGGTTGGCGGTCGGGACGACGAGCACCTGGGTGCGCTCCAGGAAGCGCCGCGTCCGGTCGTCCTTGGCGTAGGCGAGGTCGCGGATGGTGGTCAGACACGCCTCGCGGCCGGAGGGCTCGTCGCCGTGCTGGGAGCAGATCAGCAGCAGGACGTTGCCGCGCGCCGCCCGGGCCGGATCGGCGGACGCGGCCGGGGCGCCGATCCGCACCAGCCGCAGCGGCCGCCCCTGCGCGGTGGCGCCGATGCGGTCGACGGCGACGCGCGGGGCGGCCTTGTCGACGGCCGTGAGGAAGTCCGCCTCCTCGGCCTGGGTGGTCCACCGTGCGCCATGGCTGGTCTCGAACCCCGTACGCGGCGGGCGCTGTTCGGCCCGCGCGGGCGCGCTGAGGAACGACCCGGTCAGCAGCGCACCGATCGCGCCGCAAGCGGCGCTGCGGATGAGGGGTGACCGCGAGAACACGAAGGACCTCCTGAGGTGAGGGGATGGGGGCGATATCGGTGCCGGCGTCCTGCCGGGCCCGACGCCGGTGGGCCCCCGCGCCGCGGCGGGGACCCACCGGCGCGGGTCAGTCGTGGGTGGACATGAACGGGAGCGGGAGCGGGGTCCGGTGGTGCGGGGCCCGTACGCCCTTCAGCGGCGGTGTGGCCGCCGTACGCGAGGGGGCGGCCGCGGCCTTCGGGGCGCCGCCGACCAGGGGCAGCCGGGCCGAGGTGCGGGGCAGGTCCAGGGTCAGCCGCGGGGTGGTGGACGGCGGTTCGATGAGGCCCGCGTCGGTACCGGCGATGATCAGACCGAGGCGGTGGCCGGCCGGGACGACATGGTCGGTCGCCGCGAGGTCGAGGGTGATGGTGTACGCCTTGCCGGGGGTCAGCGGGCGGCCCTTGCCGTCGTCCGCGGAGTGACCGAGGTCGGCCCAGCCCCGGCTGAAGACCGTGTAGTCCACGTCCTCCTTGTCGGCGGCGGTCTCCTTGAAGCAGGCGCTGTCGCCCTCCGTGCTGCTGCCCCAGCAGGTGCGCCGGTCGAGGGTGGTGATCCCCTCGCCCGCCGCCGTGTAGTCGCGGATGGTGGCCGGGCCGAGGTCGACCAGGACCGCGGAGAGATGGGCGCTGGTGGTGGAGGGCGTGGCGGTGACGGTGACCGTGCCGGAGCCGGACAGCCTCAGGTCCTTCGTGAGCGGACCGGTGGTGAAACCCGCCTTGCCGGGCGTCGAGGTGTCGATCGCCGCGGACCAGTCGGCCTCGCTCAGCGCGGGGTCGTCGGTGAAGGTCTCGGTGGCGCCGGGCTCGGCTTGCTCCGTGCCGAGCACGCCCACTCCCGCCGTGGCGCCGCCGCGCGGGCGCAGGGTGGTCTGCCGGGTGCCGGAGGGGGGCCAGACGAGGTCGGTGGACCACTGGTCGGGGGCGCGCTCGACATCGGCCATCGGCTCGCGCTCGATGCCGTTGTCGACGCCGAGGAGGTAGTGGTCGAACCAGCGGTGCAGGGTGCGCACCCACTCCCCGCGCCGGTAGTCGAACGGGTCGACATGCCCGGTCTGCGAGAGCCAGATCTTGCGCTCGACGCCCGCGTCGGCGAGGGCGTTCCACCACTGTCCGAGGTGCTTGGTGCGGACGTTGAGGTCCTGCGCCCCGTGGACGGCGAAGACGCTGGCCCGCACCTTGTCCGCGTCCGGTACGTAGGTGCGGTCGGTCCACAGCTCGGTCCAGTCGCCGTTGCGCGGGGCGCCCTCGACGAGACGTTTCTGTACGGCGGCGCAGCGGGCGTGG
Organism: Streptomyces sp. NPDC059455; assembly: GCF_042750115.1. Lineage (NCBI taxonomy): Bacteria > Bacillati > Actinomycetota > Actinomycetes > Kitasatosporales > Streptomycetaceae > Streptomyces > Streptomyces sp. NPDC059455. The sequence goes on along the minus strand of NZ_JBHYVB010000163.1, from coordinate 2,646 downwards.
GCGTCATCGCTCTCGACGGCGTCCGAGAGCCCGTCGGGGCCGGAGTCGAAGAGCGCGGCGCCCTTGGCGAAGTAGTAGTCGTACCAGGAGGAGATGGCGCCGATGGGCACGACGGTCTTGAGCCCCTTGACGCCGGTGGCGGCGACCCCGTTGGCGATGGTGCCGTCATAGCTCTTGCCGATCATGCCGGTGGCGCCGTTGGTCCAGCTCGCCATGACCGTCTGCCCGCCGGTGCGGGTGCGGTACGCGGTCGCGCGGCCGTTCAGCCAGTCGACCACGGCCTTGGCGAAGAGGATGTCGGAGCGGCCGCCGACGTCCACACAGCCGTCGGAGCGGTTGGTTCCGGCGAGGTCGACCAGGACGGTGGCGTAGCCGCGCGGTACGAAGTAGTTGTCGTAGAAGAGCGGGAACCGGACCGGATTCCCGGCCGCGTCATAGGTCTTGGTCTGGCTCTCGTTGCCGCGGCCGCAGCAGGAGTAGTACGGGCTGGCGTCCATGATGACGGGGACGCGGCGGCCCTGAGCGGCGGGTTCGCGCGGCCGCACGATGTGCTCGGGGGCCCCCGGGGGGGGGGGCGGGCGCGCGGCCTCGGGGCTGTGTGGTGACACCCCAGGGTGGTCGGGG
>NZ_JBHYVB010000163.1:0-2012 GCF_042750115.1 Streptomyces sp. NPDC059455 | reverse complement strand
CGTGTGGCGGGGGCGGGGGGGCCCGGGCGGGGCGGGTGCGCGCGCCCCCACGTTGGCGCCGGCCCCCGGGCGGGCCCGCCGGCCCGCGCCCCCCTCGACCGTGGTGTCCACCCATACGGATTCGCGGATGGCGTTCTCGTAGGAGTAGACAGGTCTGCTTTCTGATGGGCTTTTTGCTTTGCTGTCCGATCTGCTCTGCGCGGCGGAGGCGGCGTGGGCGGCCGGGGCACCGAGCGGTGGCAGCAGCGATATGACGGCGGCGACCAGCGCGGTGACCGCCGACAGCACGAGTGTGGTCCAGGGGATGCGGGATCTCCGCGTCTGTAGCAGCACGGGCGGACGGTAGCGCGAGTCAACTCCTGTACAGAAGAGGGCGATACATGTCCTGGGCATGTCCGAGTCGATACGCATTGCGTCCGGATGTCGATTGGATGTCGGACGGCGTGATGGACGTGAGGTGCGTGTGAGGAGTACATAGGGTCACGAGTGATCGTTCTCCCCTACGAGTTGGAGGACTCGTGCGTCACCACAGACTCCTCGTCCCGGGCGCGGCCGCGGCCTGCCTGCTGCTGGCGATCCCGGCATCGGCGGCCGATGCCACGCCCGGCGCCCCCGGCATCGGGGACTCCTACTACCCCTCGTACGGCAACGGCGGGTACGACGTCTCCCATTACAACCTGCGGCTGAAGTACCAGCCGAAGACGGACCGGCTGGAGGGCACGGCGACGATCGTGGCCGACGCCCGGCAGGATCTGTCCCGGTTCAACCTGGACTTCGCGCTCGAGGTGAGCGAGGTGCTGGTGGGCGGGAAGAAGGCCACCTTCAAGGCGACCGGCGACCATGAGCTGGAGATCACCCCGGCCGCGCCGCTCACCTCCGACCGCCCCTTCACCGTGGTCGTGCGCTACAGCGGCACGCCCTCGAAGGTCGTGGCGAACGGTTTCACCTCCTGGCTGCGCACCCCGGACGGCGGGATCGCGGCCAATGAGCCGGAGTCGGCGTGGTGGTGGTTCCCGAGCAATGACCATCCGCTGGACAAGGCCACCTACGACGTGTCGGTGGCGGTGCCGGACGGAACGCAGGCGATCAGCAACGGCACCCTGCAGTCGACCAGCTCCCAGCTGGGCTGGACCCGCTACAACTGGCGCTCCAGCAAGCCGCAGGCCACGTATCTGGCCACGCTGGCGGTCGGCAAGTTCGACATCACGACGGACACCACCGCCAACGGCCTGCCGGTGATCAACGCCTACAGCAAGGACCTCGGGAACAACGCGGGGGCGGCGCGGGCCAGCGTGGAGCGGTCGGCGGAGATCGTGGACTGGGAGTCCACGGTCTTCGGCCCGTACCCCTTCGACGCGCTGGGCGGCTATGTCCCCAACGTGCCCACGGGCTACGCGCTGGAGACCCAGACCCGGCCGTTCTACAGCCCGAAGGGGTTCGCCAAGGGCGCGAACACCTCGCTGGTCGTGCATGAGCTGGCCCATCAGTGGTTCGGCGACAGCGTCTCGCTGAAGGACTGGCGCGACATCTGGATCAACGAGGGCTTCGCCAGCTATGCGCAGTGGCTGTGGTCGGAGAAGGAGGGCGAGGGCACCGCGCAGGAACTGGCGGACTACACCTACGCCTCCTACCCGGCCGACGACCCCTTCTGGAAGGTCGAGCCGGGCAACCCGGGGGCGGAGAACCAGTTCCATGACGCGGTGTACGACCGGGGCGCGCTGGCCCTCCAGGCGCTGCGGAACCACATCGGCGACAAGGACTTCTTCGCGATCCTGAAGGGCTGGACGGCGGAGCACCGGTACGGGAACGCCTCCGTCAAGGACTTCGTGACCTATGCGGAGAAGGTGTCGGGCAAGCCGCTGGCCTCGCTCTTCGACACCTGGCTGTTCACCCCGTCGAAGCCGGCCGCCGCACAGGCGCGGGCGGCGGAGGTGAGCCCGGCCAAGGCGCCGGTGCGGCCGAAGTCCTGGCAGCGGATCCAGGACACCCACAGCGCCCACGGACGCTGAGCC
>NZ_JBHYVB010000162.1:0-27215 GCF_042750115.1 Streptomyces sp. NPDC059455 | reverse complement strand
TGGCCGATGACGGCGTCGGGGTGGATGCCTACGGATTGCCAGAGGGCGGCGAGGGAGACGACGACGGCGAAGGTGGCGGGCTGGACGACGTCGACACGCTCGAGGCTCGGGGCGTCGGGTGCGCCGGTGATGACGTCGATGAGCGACCAGTCGGTGTATGGGGCGAGTGCTTCGGCGCATTCGTGGAGGCGAGCGGCGAACACGGGTGAGGTGTTGAGGAGTTGGGCCCCCATGCCCACCCACTGGGCGCCCTGGCCGGGGAAGACGAAGACGGTCTTGCCGTCGGTCCCGGTCTGTCCGGTGATCAGGTGCGGGTCGGGCCGTCCTTCCGCCAGGGCGCGGGCGGTCGTCATGCCCTCGTCGGTGTTCGTGGCGAGGATGACCGCGCGGTGTTCCAGGGCGGCGCGGGTGGTGGCCAGTGACCAGCCCACGTCCACCGCACGTGGAGCGTCCCCCGCCTCCAGGTGGCGGACCAGTCGCTCTGCCTGAGCCCGCAGCGCCGCCGGGGTCTTCCCTGACAGCACCCACGGCACTACCCCGCCGGTGGCCACCAGCCCAGGTGCACCCGAGCCATCCGACTCCGCCTCAGCCGGGCCAACTTCCGGCGCCTGCTCCAGGATCACATGCGCGTTCGTCCCACTGACGCCGAACGACGAGATCCCCGCACGACGCGGACGCCCCGTCTCCGGCCACGCCCGCGCCTCGCTCAGCAGCGACACCGCACCCGTAGCCCAGTCCACCTTGCTCGTGGGCTCGTCGGCGTACAGCGTCTTCGGCAGCGTGTTGTGCCGCATCGCCAGCACCATCTTGATCACACCGGCCACGCCCGCCGCCGCCTGCGCATGCCCGATGTTCGACTTCAACGAACCGAGCCAGAGCGGCTGCTCCTCCGACCGTTCCTGTCCGTAGGTGGCCAACAGGGCCTGGGCCTCGATCGGGTCGCCAAGACTGGTACCGGTGCCGTGTGCCTCGACCACATCCACATCGGCCACGGCCAGCCCGGCGTTCGCCAGTGCCTGGCGGATCACCCGTTCCTGGGACGGGCCGTTGGGTGCGGTGAGGCCGTTGCTCGCGCCGTCCTGGTTGACGGCGGTGCCACGTACGACGGCGAGCACCTGGTGCCCGTTGCGGCGAGCATCGGACAGCCGCTCCAGCAGCACCAGACCGACACCCTCGGACCAGTTGGTGCCATCGGCCCCCTCCGCGAAGGACTTGCAGCGGCCGTCGGGGGCGAGGCCGCGCTGGCGGGAGAACTCGATGAACGACGTCGGCCTGCTCATCACCGCGACACCCCCGGCGAGCGCCAACGAGCACTCGCCCGTACGCACCGCCTGAACCGCCAGGTGCAGCGCCACCAGCGATGACGAGCAGGCCGTGTCCACGGTCACCGCGGGCCCGGTCAGGCCCAGCGCGTAGGCCACGCGTCCGGACACGACGCTCCCCGCGCTGCCCACGCCGAGATGGCCTTCCAGGCCCTCCGCCGCGGTCCCGGCGTCGGACCCGTAGTCGTGGTACATCACTCCGCTGAACACGCCGACGTCGGTGCCGTGCAGCGACGTCGGGTCGATTCCGGCGTTCTCGACGGTCTCCCACGCCGTCTCCAGCAGCAGCCGCTGCTGGGGGTCCATGGCCAACGCCTCACGGGGCGAGATGCCGAAGAAGGCCGCGTCGAATCCGCCCGCGTCGCTGAGGAAACCGCCCTCGCGCACGTAGGACGTGCCCACGGCGTCCGGATCGGAGTCGAACAGCCCGGCCAGGTCCCAGCCCCGGTCCTCAGGGAACCCGGCGATCGCGTCCCGGCCGTCGGCCACCAGCCGCCACAGGTCCTCGGGCGTCCTGACCTCGCCCGGGAGGTGGCAGCCCATCGCGACGATCGCCACCGGCTCGTCGGACACCCCGCGCGCCCGCACCGGCGGCTGCTCTCGCTCGCTCCGCCTCCCGGTGATCTCCCGCACCAGATGCCGCGCCAGCGCGGCGGGGGTCGGGTGGTCGAAGACCACCGTGGCGGCGAGCCGTGCCCCGGTGGCCGCGTTCAGCCGGTTCCTCAGCGCGACGGCGGTCAGGGAGGTGAAGCCGAACGCGCTGAACGCCTGGTCGGCCTCGATCGCGTCGGCCGAGGCCAACCCCAGCGCCGCCGCGGCGTGTTCGCGCACGAGCGCCAGCGCCGTGCGCTGTCGGCCGGATTCGCTCTCGGCTTCCAGCCGCCGCCGGAACTCCGTGGTGGCGCGCTCGTCCGACGTCGGTACGCCGGACGGCGCGTCCACCAGGTGGCGCAGCACTGCGGGCACCGGCTCGCCGCCCGGCAGCCCCGTGGTGCTCGGCCTCAGCAGCACCAGCGGTCCCTGGTCGGCCGTCAGCGCCGCGTCGAAGAGGGCCAGCGCCTCGGGCAGGGGAACGGCACCGGCCACCGGCGTCGTGCCGTGCTCGCCCGGCAGCGGGCCCCATGCCAGGGCCAGCCCGCCAAGGCCCAGCGCCCGGCGCCGCCGCACCAGGGCCTCGCCGAACTGGTCGGCGGCCGCCCGCTCCGGGCGGCCCGGCGAGCCCAGCACTCCCGCGGCGGAGGTGACGACGACGAACAGCGCCGGGTCGGCCCGCCGGGTCCGCTCCTCCAGGTGCGTCATGCCACGCAGCGACGCGTCGAGCGACCGCTCCGGGCCCGGCTCCTCGATGTGCACCGCGGCGGTCACCGGCCGGTCCCGCGCGTCCAGCACCGCGTCCAGCGCCGTTCGGTCGGCCGGATCGCACACGGCCATCGAGGCCTCGGCCCCGCCCTGCCCCAACTCGGTGCGCAGCGCGGCCGACGCGTCCTCCGGCAGGCCGTTCGCGCTGAGCAGCAGCAGGTGGCGGGCGCCGTACGCGGTCACCAGGTGGCGGGCCAGCGCGGTGCCGCGGGCGGTGTCGCCACCGGTGATCACGACCAGTCCGTCCGGGTCGAGGGCCGGGGCGGGGCCCGGCTCCGGGGGGACCGAGATCCGGGTCAGGCGCGGCACCAGCAGTACGCCGGTACGGATCGCCGCCTGGTCGTGCCCGTCCTCGACGGCACGCCGCAGCGCGGCCTCCCGGCCGTCCTCCCTGCCTCTGCCGACGTCCGCGGACGCATCCAAGTCCCCGGACACGTCCACCAGCGTCAGACGGCCGGGGTACGCGGCCTGCAACGACCGCACCACACCCCACAGCGCCGCCGCCAGGGGCTCCGGTGCGGCCTCCTCGGCGCCGGTGGCGACCGCGCCCGTCGTGGCCACCACGAACCTCGTCCCGGCCAGCCGGTCGTCGGCCAGCCACGCGCCCAGCCGGGCCGCCGGCTCACCGGTCGGGTCCAGCCCCTCGTCCCATATATCCCGCATATCCTGTATGTCGCACATACCCCGCACCGCGGGTGCCACCACGACCACATCCGGGCTCGGGCAGCCGTCCGCCACCTCAGCGCTGTCCACCACCCGTACGTCCACCCCGATGCCCCGCAGCCCCTCCGCGAGGCCGAGCGCGTCGGCGTCCATCAGCGCCCAAGTGCCGTTCCCAGCCGAGGCGTCCGGCAGCGCCGCCTGCGGTACCCAGTCCAGCCGCAGCAGCGAGTCGTACTGGCCGTCCCCGGCGGCCCGCAGCCGTGCGGGCAGCTCCAGCAGCACATGCCGGGTGATCTTCCCCGAGGCGGTGCGCGGCACCCGCGCGATCTCGTAGATCTCCTCCGGCACCTTGAAGTACGACAGCCGCTCGCGGCACATGGCCAGCAGCGCCGACGGATCGAAGCCGTCCGGGCCCGGCACCACGAAGGCCACCGGCACCTCGCCGAGCACCGTGTGCGGCTTGCCCACCACGGCCACGTCCGCCGCCCCGGGCACGGTGCGCAGCACGGCCTCGACCTCGCCCGGGTGGATGTTCTCCCCGGCGCGGATGATGAGCTCCTTGATCCGGCCCGTCACCGTGCAGAATCCGGCCTTGTCGCGGCGGCCGAGGTCCCCGGTGCGGTACCAGCCGTCGCGCAGCGCCGCGGCCGTCGCCTCCGGCTGGTTGTGGTACCCGGCCATGATGTTCGGCCCGGACACCCAGAACTCGCCCTCCTGCCCGGCCGGAACGTCCACACCCGTGTCCGGGTCCACCAGTCGCACCGTCAGCCCCGGCACCGGCAACCCGCACGAGCCCTCGACCCGCTGGCCGGTGGGCCAGTTCACCGCGATCGAGCCACACGTCTCGGTGCTGCCGTACGCGTCGACGAGCGGCACCCCGAAGGTGGACTCGAACGACCTGACCAGGTCCGCCGTGGCCACCGCCCCGCCCACGAGGGCGATCCGCAGCTCGGGTGCGGCGAAGTCACGCTCCCGCGCCGCCTCGATCAGGTGGTGGTAGAGCGTCGGCACTCCGGCGACGAAGGTCGAGCGGTCCTCGCGCAGCGCCTCCAGCACATCGGCCGTCGACACCCCGTCCACGATCCGGGTGCTGGCCCCGACGGCGGTCGCCGCCAGCAGACATACGATGTGCGAAAGGCTGTGGAAGAGGGGAAGCGGCCACAGCACGCGGTCCTCGGCGGTCAGCCCCGTCACGGGTACGTAGCAGGCGGCCAGGGACCACAGGCAGTTCCGCTGTGTGGAGAGCACGCCCTTCGGCAGGCCGGTGGTGCCCGAGGTGTAGAGCATCCACGCGATCTCGTCCAGGCCCAGGTCGTCGCGGGCCGCCAGCTCCGGCTCCGTGTCCGGCAGCGGCTCGAACGCGACGAAACCCTTCGGCAGCGGGCCGTCCCCGCTGACCACCACCCTCAGCTCCGGGAACTGCTCCCGTAGCCGGTCGAACTGTTCGGCGTGGGCGATGTCGGTGAGCACCAGCCGGGCGCCGCTGTCGGCCAGTAGATACGAGAGCTCCGCATCGGTCGAACGCGGGTTGACCGGCACCGTGATGGCGTTCGCGCGCAGGACGCCGAAGTAGCTCTCCAGCATCTCGACGCGGTTGCCCAGACAGATCATCGCGCGGTCGCCGGGGTGCAGCCGCAGCCCGGCGAGATGGCCGGCCAGCCGACGGGTACGGCGCTCGAGTTCGGCATGGCTGACCGTACGGTGGCCGTCGGAACAGGCCGGCTTGTCACCGAAGCGATCCGCGTTGGCCTGGAGCAGTTCCGGCACCGGCCGGATCAGGTCAGTCCGTAGCATGCCGCCACACCTCTCGGTTCGAAGCAGGGCGCGCGGGAGCTGCGACCGACCCGCGCGGGATCGCCCCGTGCGCGGGACAGCCGCGCTCCGGTTGCGCGGCCTGGGGGAAAGAAGGCCCGGGAGAGAAAGCTCCAACGAGCTCGAAGAAGCTCGCCGCTGTTGTTGAAATTCTTGTTCCGGCAGCGAGCGGGCCGTCCCCTAAACATCCCCCTCATTCCCCCTGACCGCGGTGGTGGCAGCGGCAGTCAGGAGGGTGGCAGCGGCAGTCGGGAGGAATGGGGGGATGGTCAGCGCGGAGTCTCTACAAACATGTAGATTCTGTTTTCTCCCCACAATGGAGGTATTACTGAGAAGGAGATGCAGATGACGCTGTGGGACCGCCTCAGGGACTCGGTCCAGACGATGCAGGCGCAGCTCACGGCGAAGAAGCACGAGTTGCAGAGCGGGGCGTTCCGGGACGCGAGCATGGCCATGTGCGCCTTGGTGACGGCGGCGGACGGCACGATCGACCCGTCCGAGCGGCAGCGCGTCGCCCAGCTCATCGCCACCAACGACGTGCTCCAGAACTTCCCCCCGGACGATCTGCACCGCCGCTTCGAGGACCACCTCGACGAGCTCATCAGGGACTTCGCCCTCGGCAGGGCGAGCGCCATGCGGGAGATCGGCAAGGCGAAGAGAAGGCCCGCCGAGGCGCGGGCCGTCATCCAGATCGGCATCGTCATCGGCTGCGCCGACGGCTACTTCGACGAGAGCGAACGGGACGTCGTCCGCGAGGCGTGCTCGGCCCTGGACATCCCCCCGACCGAGTTCGACCTCCACCGCCCCCTCCGCGTCCCCCGCCCGTACCGTGCCCCGGACGAGCTCCCGCGAGCGGCGGGCGAGCGAGTGTCCGGGCGGGCGGACTCCGGTACGGGGCGGGCGATACGCCCCGGGGCCGCCGTACCCGGCGACGACCTCCAGGTCTTCCTCAAGGCGCTGACCAGCGGAACCCGTCAGAAGCTCTTCGCACACTTCGCCGACGGGGAGGAACTGACCGTCGGGGAGGTCGCCGAGCGTGCCGGACTCGGCCCGTCGACCACCTCCGAGCACCTCGCGGTCCTCCGGCGCGGCGGCCTGCTCCAGTCGACGCGCAGCGGCAAACTGGTCCGCTACCGCGCCGACAGGGAAGGCATCGCCGAACTGCTCGGCCAGCTCCATTCCTACCTCCTCGCGCCCTCCGAACCGCAGGACACCCCTCCCGCCCACGGCTAGGTGACCGCACGGGTTCGCCGGATCGGGCCATCACCGTGGCTCCGGCGCGGCAGTAGAGTGCGACGGTGACCTCTCCGCCGGAAAACCCGCCGTCACTCGTCAGCGAAGACGACCGCGACACGGCCGTGCGGCGCCTTCAGGACGCGTACGCCGAAGGGCACATCTCGCACGAGGAGATGGACCAGCGCCTCCATACGGTGCTCACCGCCACGACCCACGACGAGCTTGTGTCGGCGCTGGCCTCGCTCCCGGCGGGGCCCCCGGACACCACGTCCACGATCGCCGCCCACAGCGGACGGATCCGGCGGCGCGGCCCATGGCGGGTGCCACGGACCCTCAAGGTCGAGTCGGCGTTCGGCAGGGTGCACCTGGACCTGTCCCGGGCGGTCATCGAGCATCCGGTCGTCGACATCGAGCTGCGACTGGGCACCGGCAGGGCCAGGATCACGGTGCCGCGCGACGCGATCGTCGACGTCGAGGGCCTGCAGACCGGGTGGAAGGACCTGCGCTACAAGCCCCGGCCGCCCCTGCCCGGCGGCCCCGGTGGTCCAGGCGGCCCGAAGATCCGGATCTCCGGGGCCGTGGGGTTCGGACGCTTGAAGATCCGCCACGCGCGGCGTTGAGGCCCCGTTCGGCGCCAGAGCCACCTGCCCGGCACCTCTCTGGCTCCTCCGACTCTTGACTTTCCTATCGGGAAAGTAGCACGCTTACTTTCCCGATAGGAAAGTGAGGTCTCGGCATGGAGAACATCGCTCCCGAGCAGGCCCGCACCGCCCTCGACGCGGCCGACCGTGCCCGGCGCCAAGTGGCCGAGGAAGTCGGCCTGCCCCGCGGCTACTGGTGGGCCATGGCGGCCGGCTGGCTCCTGCTGGGCGTGCTCGGCAACGTGCTGCCGCCCTGGCCGGCCGGGATCGCGACCGTGAGCTTCGGCGTGGGGCACGGGGTGCTCGCGTCACGCCTGCTCGACGGACGCCGACGCACGGATCGGCTGCGGGTGAGCGCGGCGGTCGCCGGTCGCCGCATCCCCCTGGTCGTGGTCGGCATGCTGCTCGGGCTCATCGGGGTCACCGTCGTGGTGGCACTCGCGCTCGACGCCGACGGCGCCGGCCATGCCGGCATCTGGGCGGCGGCGCTGACCGCGGCCGTCGTCGGGTTCGGCGGACCGGACATCCTGCGCGTTCTGCGTCGGTGGGCGCGGGCATGACCAAGGCGCAGTTCGACGAGCTGATCCATCCCAGCACCCGGCTGTCGCTGGTGGCGACTCTGGCGGCCGCCGACTGGGCGGAGTTCGCCTTCCTCAAGGACCGGCTCCAACTGTCCGACTCGGCGCTCTCCAAGCAGCTCACGACACTCGAAGAAGCCGGGTACGTCGCCACGGAGCGCCGACTCAGCGGCAGCCGCCGGAAGGTGCGCGCCCGGCTCACCAGCACCGGCCGGGATGCCTTCAACGGCCACATCGAGGCACTGCGGGCAATCGTCGCCGACGCCGCGGCACCGGCCCAAGAGCCTCCGGTGTGAGGCCGACCCTGGCGCTCAGCCGACGTGCACGTGTGGCCGACGGGCGCGGTCGGGCTCGGCCTCGCGGAGCACTTCCCTGGTGACGGGTGCGACCTCCCCCTGGCCGAACAGGAAGAACCGCAGGAACTGCGCGAAGGGGCTGCCCTCGGTCCACTCGAAGTAGATGTGCGGCCGCTGCCCGGTGACGTCCCGTATGTGGAGCAGCAGGGCGGCCAGCGAGTTGGGGATGCTGGAGCCGTCGAGGGTGAGCACCCGGTACCGGCCGTGCAGCACCTCGCCGCGCACCCGTACCGCCGTCTCGAAGTCGGACGGATCACGCACGCCGACCTCGACGAAGATGAGGTCCTCTTCGGTCGGGATGTCATTGTCGGTCCGGATCTGGTGGATCTTGTCGCGGTATTCGGCCGGGTCGCGGTTGTCCGGCTCGTTGGCGATGAACCGTATGCGGCGGGTGGCGGCATCGCGGACGAACCGCTCCGCCGTGGCGTCCAGCTCCATGTCCGTCACGCGCAGTTCGAAGGCGCGGGCGAGCCGGGACAGCAGTGACACCAGGATGATGCCCGCGATGAAGCACGCGCCGATCTTCACACCGTCGGGGCGTTCCACCACGTTCACCGCCGTGGTGTAGACGAAGACCACGGAGATCACGCCGAAGCCGACGGTCCAGCCCCGCTGCCGGGCGCGGCGGGCGGCGATGGTGACCGCGACGGCGGCGGAGGTCATCAGGACCAGCACCCCGGTGGCGTAGGCACCGCCCTGGGCGTCCACGTCGGCGTCGAAGAGCCAGGTGACGAGGAAGCCGATCAGGGTGAAGACCAGCACCATGGGACGCACCGCGCGGGCCCAGTGCGGGGCCATGCCGTAGCGGGGCAGGTAGCGCGGCATCAGATTGAGCAGTCCGGCCATCGCCGAGGAGCCCGCGAACCACAGGATGCCGATGGTCGCGGCATCGTAGACGCTGCCGAAGACGGACCCCAGATAGTGGTGGGCGAGATACGCGAGGGCTCGTCCATTGGCCTCGCCGCCCGCCTTGAACTCGTCCTGCGGGATGAGCACGGTGGTGATGAAGCTCGTGGTGATCAGGAAGACGCTCATGATCACGGCGGCGGTGGTGAGCAGCTTCCTGGTGTCCCGGATCCGCCCGGTGGGACGCTCCTCGGTGTCGCCGGGGCCGCCGTCCACATGGGGCATGACGGCCACACCGGTCTCGAATCCGGACAGGCCCAGTGCGAGTTTGGGGAACACCACCAGCGCCACACCGACCATGACCAGCGGGTTACCGTGCTCGGCGGTCAGCGCCCGCGACCAGTCGGTGACCACGTGGGACGCGGTGGCCACATGCCACAGCCCGACGATCACGACGACCGCGTTCAGCGCCAGGTAGCCGCCCACGAGCACCACCGCCACCCCGATGGCCTCCATGAAGCCCTTGAGGAAGACGGCGCCGAGCAGGGCGATCAGCCCCAGCGTGATGACCACCTCATGACCGTGCAGAACGCTGGTGAAGTGCGGATTCTCCACCAGGTGGGTGGAGGCGTCGGCGGCCGAGAGGGTGATGGTGATCAGGAAGTCGGTGGCCGCGAACCCCAGCAGCGCCAGCACGAAGAGCTTGCCCTTCCAGAACGACAGCAGCCGCTCCAGCATCGCGATCGACCCCTCGCCATGCGGGCTCTCCTTGGCCACCCGCCGGTACACCGGCAGAGCCCCGGCCAGGGTCACGGCCACCAGCACGACGGTGGCGATGGGGGACAGCAGCCCGGCGGCGAGGGCGGCGATGCCGGGCTGGTAGCCGAGTGTGGAGAAGTAGTCCACGCCGGTGAGGCACATCACCCGCCACCACCGCTGTCCCTTGTGCCCCTCCGGGGGCTGGGCATGCGGCCCCGGCTGCTGCTTGGCCATATCGGACAGGCCCTCCAGCAGCCAGCTCCGCAGCCGACCCCCCTTACGGGCCTCCTCCTGGTGGGCTTCCACATCGGTGGAGGTGGCCATCGCGTACTCCTGGGTCATATAGCGCTTACCGGTCATGCCATCCACGGACGAACGGCCGAATCAGGGTATGCGGGACCTTCGCGGTGCCTCACAGTGGCATGTCCATCACGGCGGTCTTGACATGCTCATCTGCGCACAACTGGACGCACGACGACCACCTCACGGACGTATGATCCCTGCTCACAGGCGCCCTCCAGGCCCTGTGCGGTGGAGGTTAACCCCTGGTGACCGGCCTGAGAGACCTGCGCAATGAGCGGTTCGTAAGGTCACGAAAGGTTGGACTGGACCGAGCACAGGACAAGGAGGCGCCCGTGGTCGCGTCGGGCTCCCGGAGCGAGGACACGACGAACACGACAAAGGTGCGGACGGTCTGCTCGTACTGCGGTGTGGGATGCGGCTTGGTCCTCGATGTCGGCAGGGGGCCGGACGGGCGCCGTACGGTCCTGAAGGCTTCCGGGGACAAGGAGCACCCCGCGAACTTCGGCCGGCTGTGCGCCAAGGGCGCCACCACGGCCGATATGCTCGCCGCCCCCGGGCGGCTGACCACGGCGCTCCGGCGTCCGCACCGTGCGGAAGAGCCGGTGCCGACGTCCAGGGACGAGGCGATCGCCGAGACGGCGCGCCGGCTGCGGGCGATCGTCGACGAGCACGGGCCGGACGCGGTCGCCCTCTACGTGTCCGGGCAGATGGGTCTGGAGGCGCAGTACCTGGCGAACAAGCTGGCCAAGGGGTTCCTCCGGACCAACCAGATCGAGTCGAACTCCCGGCTGTGCATGGCCAGTGCCGGTACCGGCTACAAGCTCTCGCTGGGCGCGGACGGGCCGCCGGGCTCCTATCAGGACTTCGACCGGGCCGATGTCTTCTTCGTCATCGGCTCCAATATGGCCGACTGCCATCCCATCCTCTTCCTGCGGATGCTGGACCGGGTGAAGTCGGCCGGTGCCAAGCTGATCGTCGTCGATCCGCGCCGGACCGCCACCGCCGCCAAGGCCGACCTGTTCCTGCAGATCAAGCCGGGTACGGACCTGGCGCTGCTCAATGGGCTGCTGCACCTGCTGCAGGCGAACGGCCACACCGACGCCGAGTTCATCGCCGCGCACACCGAGGGCTGGGAGGCGCTCCCGGAGTTCCTCGCCGACTACCCGCCCGCCGCCGTCGCCGAGATCACCGGCATCCCGGAAGCCGACATCCGCGAGGCCGCCCGGCTGATCGGCGCGGCGGGCGAGTGGATGAGCTGCTGGACGATGGGCCTCAACCAGTCCACGCACGGCACCTGGAACACCAACGCGCTCGTCAACCTCCATCTCGCCACGGGCGCGATCTGCCGCCCGGGCAGCGGACCCTTCTCCCTGACCGGACAGCCCAACGCCATGGGCGGCCGGGAGATGGGCTACATGGGGCCGGGACTCCCCGGGCAGCGGTCGGTGCTCGCCGACGCCGACCGGGCCTTCGTCGAGAACCTGTGGGAGCTGCCGCCGGACACGATCCGCGCGGACGGCGTCGGCAAGGGCACCGTTGAGATGTTCCAGAAGATGGCCGACGGGGACATCAAGGCGTGCTGGATCATCTGCACCAACCCGGTCGCCTCCGTCGCGAACCGCAAGACGGTCATCGAGGGCCTGGAGGCCGCCGAATTCGTCGTCACGCAGGACGTGTTCGCCGAGACGGAGACGAACGCGTACGCCGATGTCGTGCTGCCCGGCGCGCTGTGGACCGAGACCGAGGGCGTCCTGATCAACAGCGAGCGCAACCTCAGCCTCGCCCAGCCGGCCGCCGATCCGCCCGGCGAGGCGATGGCGGACTGGCGCGTCATCGCGGCCGTGGCCCGTGCCATGGGCTTTGAGAGCGGGTTCGCGTACGACAGTGCGGAGGAGATCTTCGAGGAGATCAAGCGCGCCTACAACCCGTCGACCGGCTGGGACCTGCGCGGTGTGAGCTACGAGCGGCTGCGCTCCACCCCGGTGCAGTGGCCCGCCGCGAGCGCCGAGGGATCCGACCGCAATCCGATCCGGTACGTCGGTGAGGACGGCTCACCGCGCTTCCCGACCGCGAGCGGCCGTGCGGTCTTCTACCCCCGCCCGCACATACCGGCCGCGGAGCGGCCCGATGACGACTACCCGTACACACTCAACACCGGCCGCCTGCAGCATCAGTGGCACACCCTGACGAAGACGGCCAAGGTGTCCAGGCTGAACAAGCTCAACCCCGGTCCCTTCGTGGAGGTGCACCCGCGGGACGCGGCCGAGCTGGGCGTCGCCGAGGGGGATTCGGTGGAGGTCGCCTCGCGGCGCGGCCGGGCCGTGCTGCCCGCGGTCGTCACCGACCGGGTGCGGCCGGGCTGCTGTTTCGCGCCGTTCCACTGGAACGACCTGTTCGGGGAGTACCTCAGTGTGAACGCGGTGACCAGCGACGCCGTCGATCCGCTGTCGTTCCAGCCCGAGTTCAAGGTGTGCGCGGTGTCACTGGCCAAGGTGGCCACCCCGGTGACGGTGCGGGCTCCGGCGTCGGCGGACGCACAGTCCACGGCCACGCCGTCCACGGCGGCCACCATAGCCGTGTCGTCCACCGCGGGCACGGCGGTCCCCCCACCGCCCGCCGTCCTTCCCACAGCCTCCGCTCCCGTCCTGTTCGGGCTGGAACCCGCCCCGCCGCCGGCCCTCACCGAACAGGAACGCCGGTATCTGACCGGCTTCCTCGCCGGCATCCCGTCCGGCACCCCCGGTGTGCCGGTGCTGCCCGCGGACGCCCCGTTCAGCCCGTCGCACGCCCTGTGGGTGAACGGTGTGCTGGCCGGGATGTACTCCAGGTCCGAGGCGACGCGTCCCACCGCGAATGACGCCGGCGACTCCCCGCGGTCGTCCTCCCCGCCCGCGGACGCGGCGCGCCGCCAGGTCTTGATCCTCTGGGCGTCCCAGACCGGGAACGCCGAGGAGTTCGCGGCCGCCACGGTCGAGCGGCTCACCGCGCACGGCCACGCCGCCTCCCGCGTGTCCATGGACGAGGCCGACCCCGCCGCGCTGCCGTCCGGCGCCGACCTGCTGCTGATCACGAGCACCTTCGGCGACGGGGACGCACCGGACAACGGCGCCCGCTTCTGGGCCGCCCTCACCGCGCCCGACACCCCGCGCCTGCCGGACCGGCGCTACTCCGTCCTGGCCTTCGGCGACTCCTCCTACGGCGACTTCTGCGGCCATGGCCGCCGCCTCGACCGGCGGATGGAAGAGCTGGGCGCGATGCGGCTGGCCCCGCGTACCGACTGCGAACCGGACTACGAGACCGAGGCCATGGCCTGGCTCGACCAGGTACTCATCGCGCTGAAGAGCGCCGAGCAACCGGCCCCCGCCCCGGCCCCCACAGCCGGGACGGCTCCCCGGCCGAGCCGTCCCGCTCCTGCCACCGCCCGACTGACCGGCAACCGGCGCTTGAGCCTGCCGGGCGCGGGCAAGGAGGTCCGCCGCTTCACCTTCGACACCCGCGACAGCGAGACCCCACTGGGCTACGAAGCCGGTGACGCCCTGGCGGTGCTACCGCTCAACTGGCCGGAACTCGTGACGGAGTGGCTGGCCGCCACCGGCCTCGACGCGAACGCGACCGTCCAGGTCGGACACGTGGGAGAGGTGCCCTTCGCCGAGGCCCTGTCGCGCCATCTCGACATCACCCGCATCACTCCCGACCTGCTGCGCTTCGTCGCCGATCGCACCCGCGACCCCCGCGATCTGCGGAAGCTCCTGCGCCCGGACAACAAGGGAGAGCTGGCGAAGTGGTCCTGGGGACGGCAGGCCGTTGACGTGCTGGCCGAGTTCGGCATCCGGGCCGGGGCGCAGGAGTGGACCGATCTGCTGGGGCGCCTGCGGCACCGCCTGTACTCCATATCGTCCAGCCCGCTGACCGACCCCCATCTGGTGTCGCTGACGGTCTCCGTCGTCCGTTACGAGAACCGGGGCGGCCGTCCGCGCCAGGGCGTCTGCTCCCCGTTCCTCGCCGACGCCGAGCCGGGCACCCCGGTGCCGGTCCGGGTCCAGCGCGCACCGCACTTCCGCCCGCCCGCCGCCCCCGACACGCCGACGGTGATGGTCGGCCCCGGCACCGGCATCGCGCCCTTCATCGGCTTCCTGGAGGAACGCCGGGCCCGCGGCCATCGCGCCCCGAACTGGCTGTTCTTCGGGGAACAGCACCGCGCGACCGACTTCTACTACGAGGAGGAGCTGACCGCGTTCCTCGCCGAGGGCGTCCTCACCCGTCTGGACACCGCGTTCTCCCGCGACGAGCGCGCCAAGAAATACGTCCAGGACCGCATGCGCGAACACGGCCCCCTGCTGTGGTCCTGGCTCCAGGACGGCGCCCACTTCTACGTCTGCGGCGACGCTTCCCGCATGGCCAAGGACGTCGACCGGGCACTGCGGGACATCGCCACCGTCCACGGCGGTCTGGATGAGACCGAGGCGGCGGCGTACGTCAAACAACTCGCCACCGACAAACGCTATCTGCGCGACGTCTACTGACCGCCGCGTTCCATCAGGCGCCGACGGCTTCCAGCAGGAGATGGAGGTCGTGGGCGGCCTCGGCGGTGGACAGGGCAGCGGCGGCGAGGACCATGGCTGTCGCGGCGGCGAGGACGGGGTGGCGGCCGAAGGGGGGAGCGAGGAGGGCGGCGACGCGGCGGGGCACGGGGCCGGCGGCGGCGAGTGGGGTGCGGCGGCCGAGGATGGCCAGGGCGGCACCCGGGGTGCGGCCGGGGGCGTGGTGGGCGGCGAGGGCGGCCTTGCCGACGGTGCGGGCGACCCGCTCGCGGTCGCCGGTGGCGGCGGCCGCGTTCTCATCGGCCCACCGTTCGACGGTGTACGTCACGGCCGTGGCGAGGGGGCGTAGCAGGGGGTTGGCGGCGGCGCCGAACTGGGCCAGGGCGACGAAGGCGTAATGGCGGCACGTCAGATGGGCGCGTTCGTGGGCGAGCAGGATGTGGCGCTCGGTCTCGTCCAGGGTGTGCAGCATGCCGGTGGAGACGACGACGCGACCGGGCAGGCCGGGGATCGCGAAGGCGTTGGGGGCCTCGTCCTCGATCACGACCAGATCGTCTTCGGCGGGCATACAGGCCGCTTCCAGGGCGGCGGCGGTCAGGGTGCGGGCGCGCCGCCAGAGCATGCGGGCGGCCATGAGGACGGCGGCGCCGAGCAGTAGCCCGGCGATCAGGGCGACGGACAGTTCGGCGGGGTCGTCGCGCTGCGCGGTGTGGGCCGACCAGTGGCCGAGGCCGGCCAGCTGGGGGAAGCGGATCAGCCCGGTGATGGCCAGCAGCCCCAGTGAGATGGTGGTCGCCGTGCCCAGTACGAGGGCCGAGGCGGTGAGCAGCCAGGTCGCCAGGCGGGGTTCGCACCGCTCCGCCAGGGGGCGTGCGCCGAGGGGAGCGAGCAGGGAGAGCAGCAGGGGGATGTAGACGGCGATGCGCATCTCGGCGGCCTCTTCCTCTTCCTCTTCCTCTTCCTACTGATCGGGGTCGAGCAGCTGGCGCAGCAGGTCCGCGTCGGTGGTGGACAGACCGTCGGCGAAGCGGGCGAGGACGTCCTGGCGGTCGGACCGCTCCTCCAGAACCGAGCGCATGCGGCGGGCGGCGAAGCCGGGGTCGTCGGTCACGGGGGCGTAGGCGTAGGCCCGGCCGCGCGGGGTACGGGTGAGCAGCTGCTTGGTGTGCATGCGGGTGAGGATCGTCACCACGCTGTTGTAGGTCAGCTCGCTGCCGAGGCGTTCGGTGACCTCGCGGGGGGTCAGCGCGCCGTCGGCCCGCTGGAGCAGTTCGAGGATCTCGGCCTCGCGTGCACCGTTGGGCCGCTTGGGGCCGTGCCCTGGTGTGCGGGTGCCCATGGATTTGGCGTCCCTTCCCTCATCTTTTACAGTCGTGTAGAACTCCTACACCGGTGTAAAAGTCACTGTCTCCCCAGTGTGCCATGCGCTCGTACCCGGGCCGAACCCTGCCCTGGGCGGCGTACGGCCGGAAAGGACCCTGCGGTGCATTTGGCCCTCGATCCGCTGGATGCCGCCCCACTGCCGATCGGCCGCCGCGCCCGGACCCGTACCGCCGCGGAGCCGACCGTGGGGAGCGCCAAGTGAAGATCACCTTCCTGATCCACAACGTGTACGCGATCGGCGGCACGATCCGCACCACGCTCAATCTCGCCGCGGCCCTCGCCGACCGGCACGAGGTGACGATCGTGTCGATGCTCCGCCACCGCACCCACCCGCGGTTCGTCATCGATCCACGGGTGACGGTGGTGCCCCTGGTCGACAT
This sequence comes from Streptomyces sp. NPDC059455, assembly GCF_042750115.1. Taxonomy (NCBI): domain Bacteria; kingdom Bacillati; phylum Actinomycetota; class Actinomycetes; order Kitasatosporales; family Streptomycetaceae; genus Streptomyces; species Streptomyces sp. NPDC059455. Next base: position 11,036 of record NZ_JBHYVB010000162.1, on the reverse strand, counting down.
ACGGGAGAACAGCGCGGACGAGGACGATCCGCTGCTGCACCGGCCGGCCGAGGTCTTCCCCACCGCCGAGAAGCGGTACAAGCAGTACAGCCGCCTCACCGACCAGCGGGCGCGGGAGTACCTGCGGAGCTGCGACGCGGATGTGATCATCGGCACCCGGCCGGGCATCAACGTGTACCTGGCCCGCTTCGCCCCGTCCCGGGCGCTGCGCATCGCCCAGGAACACCTCACCCACGACATGCACACCAAGAAGTTGCGCGCCCAGCTCGCCCGGGACTACCGCGACCTGGATGCCGTGGTCACCACGACCGACGCCGACGCGGCCGTCTACCGGGCGAAGATGCGGCTGCCGGGCGTGCGGATCCTGGCCGTCCCCAACGGTGTGCCCGACCCCGGCCTGCCACCCGCCGACGGCGGCGCCCCCGTCATCGCCGCGGCCGGACGCCTGGTGCGCGCCAAGCGCTTCGACCTGCTCATCGAGGCATTCACCGATGTCGCCGCCAAGCACCCCGACTGGTCGCTGCGCGTCTATGGCGCGGGCGCCGACAAGGAGCGGCTCCAGCGGCTGATCGAGGAGCGGGGCCTGGGAGACCGGGCGGCGCTGATGGGCGCGGTGTCCCCGATCGAGGCCGAGTTCGCGAAGGCGTCGATCGTCGCCTCCGCCTCCGACGCGGAGTCCTTCGGCATGACGCTGGTCGAGGCGATGCGCTGTGGCATACCGGTGGTCGCCACCGACTGCCCGCTCGGCCCCGCCGAGATCATCAACGACGGCGTCGACGGCCGCCTGGTCCCCATGGGCGACCGGCAGGCGCTGGCCGCCGCGCTGAGCGACCTGATCGCCGACGAGCCCGGCCGCCGCCGCATGGGCGAGGCCGCCCGCACCGCGGCTCGCCGCTTCGACCCGGCCCATGTGGCCCACGCCTACGAGGAACTGTTCGGCGACCTCGCCGCCACGCGTACCTCCCGTGCCTGGCAGCGCGGCAAGGCCCGCTGGCGCAACCGTGCGGGCCGGGCCCTGCGCCGGCTGCGCCGCTGACCCCCATCCCACTGACCGCGGCCGCACCGCGCCGTTTCCCCCAGCGGACACGGCCCCCTCCAGCCACCACAGAAACGGATCCAGATGAGTGCCATCAGCATCGGCCAGGCGGCCATCCTCGGCATCGTCGAAGGCATCACGGAGTTCCTCCCCGTCTCCTCCACCGGCCACCTGAAGATCACCGAAGGGCTGATGGGCATCCCGGTCGACGACACCTCCGTGGTCGGCTTCACCGCCGTCATCCAGGTCGGCGCGATCGCCGCTGTACTGGTGTACTTCTTCAAGGACATCGTGCGGATCGTCTCCGCCTGGGGCCGCGGACTCGCCCACCGCGAACAGCGGTACCACCACGACTACAAGTTCGCCTGGTGGGTCATCTACGCCACCATCCCGATCGTGATCGTGGGCCTGGCCGCGAAACCCCTCATCGAGGGCCCGCTCGCCTCCCTGTGGGTGGTCGCCGGATCCCTTATCGTCGGGTCCGGTGTGATGTGGGTGGCCGACCAGATGGGCCGCCACAAGCGCGGCGAGGACGACACGCGCTTCAAGGACGCCATGCTGGTCGGCTGCTCGCAGATCCTGGCGCTGCTCTTCCCCGGCTTCTCACGCTCCGGCGCCACCATGTCCACCGCGCTCATCCTCGACCTGGACCGGGTGGCCGCCACCCGCCTGTCCTTCTTCCTCGGCATCCCGGCGCTCACCGGCGCGGGTCTGTACGAGCTGAAGGACGCCGTCGGCGCCGGGGTCGGCACCGGCCCCCTCGTGGTGGGCACCGCCGTCTCGTTCGTGGTCGCCTACGCCTCGATCGCCTGGCTGCTGAAGTTCGTCGCCAAGCACTCCTTCAACGCGTTCGTCATCTACCGCGTCGCCGTCGGCCTGCTGCTCCTCGGCCTGCTGGGTACCGGAGCGCTCACGGCATGATCGCCTCGCGTACGGTCATCCGCCCGCCACGCCGGGTCCCGTGGCTGGCGCTGGTGGCCCTTGCCTGTGCCGTGGCCCAACTCGCCCTTGTGGTCCCGCATCTGGGGCTGGGCTGGGACGAAACGGTGTACCTCTCCCAGGTCGACCCGCACCGCCCGGCCGCGTACTTCAGCGCCCCGCGCTCGCGCGGCATCAGCCTTCTGGCCGCCCCCGTCCTCGCCGCCACCGACTCCATCACCGTGCTCCGGGTGGTCCTGGCGCTGCTGTCCGCCGCCGCCCTGTACGCGGCCTACCGCGTCTGGCAGCCGCTGCTCGGCCCCAGGCGGACCGCCCTGGCCGCGCTGCTGTTCGCCGGTCTGTGGACCACCCTGCTCTACGGGCCGCAGGCCATGCCCAACCTGTGGGTGGCCCTGTCCGCGGTGGCGGCCGTCGGCTGGTTCCCGCGTGCCGTCCACCCCCCTGCGGGGCGGCGGGCCCTTGCGGGGCGGCGGGCCCTGTTCGGCCTGGGCGCCACGGTCGCTGCCGCCACCTGCTTCCGCTTCTCCGACGGCGTCTGGCTCGCCCTGCCCCTGCTCGCGGCATGCGCGATCGTCCCGGCCGGGCGGCGACCGGCGCCCGCGCTCGCCGTGGTCGGCGGGTTCGCCGTGGGTGGCGCCGAGTGGATCGCGGAGGCGTACGGGCGCTGGGGCGGGGTCGGCGCCCGGCTGCACCTCTCCAGCACCACCGAGGGCGGCGTGGGCACGCACTGGGCGGGCGGCATGGCCTGGCGCAGCCTCAACGGCCCTTTGCTGTGCCGCCCCTGCCACGTCCCGCTCACCCACCCCGAGCTCACCCTGTGGTGGCTGGCCCTGCCCGTCCTCGCCCTCACCGCCTGCGTCCTGGCCTGGCGCGCCCGGCGCGACGCGGTCATCCTGCTCCCCATCGCCTGCGCCGCCGCGCTGAGCATCCCCTACCTGCTGCTCATCGACTACTCCGCACCGCGCTTCCTGCTGCCCGTCTACGCCCTGCTCGCCCCTCCGCTCGCCGTCCTGGCCGCACGCTCCGCGCAGGCCATCCGCCCGCCCCGGGCTCGCGCCCTGGCCGCCGGGCTGGCAGCCGCGCTGCTCGCCCTGCACCTGTCCGCGCAGTACGAGGTACTCGACCGCAACACGGCCACCGCCCGCGCCACCGCCGACCGCTACCGCACCGCCGCCCACGACCTGCGCCGCCTCGGACTCACCCCGCCCTGCCTGGTCAGCGGCAGACACGCCCCGCCCATCGGCTACGACGCCGGCTGCGCCTCGGCCAACGTCGGCGGCAACAACCGCGACACCACCGCGCACACCCTGCTGCACCGCGCCGCCCGCGAACCCACCGCCGCCCTCGCCAGGACCCGCTCCGGCCCTCCCCACTACGCCCGCGCCTGGACGCCTCACCGCCTGCCGGGCACCGGACTCACCGCCTACGTCCAGAAGGGGAACCCCGATGGCCGTGCCCCCGCTTCATCGTCGCGGTAGTCGCGATCGCCTTTCCTCGCCGCCGACACCGCGCGCCTCGCCGCCCGCTGACGGCCCTACGCGTGGTCCCGGGCGCCCCGCCAGGCCGTGTCGCGCAGCAGGCGCAGGCCGTTGAGGCCGACGATGACGGTGGAGCCCTCGTGCCCGGCGACACCGAGCGGAAGCGGCAGGCTGCCGACCAGGTCCCAGACGACCAGGCCGGTGATGAACACCCCGGCGATCACCAGGTTCTGCACGACCAGGCGGCGGGCGCGGCGGGAGAGGGAGACGGCGGTGGGGATGGTGGCCAACTCGTCCCGGACGACGACGGCGTCGGCGGTCTCCAGGGCGAGGTCGGAGCCCGCTCGTCCCATGGCGACGGCCGTATGGGCGGCGGCCAGGGCGGGCGCGTCATTCACGCCGTCACCGACGACCAGCACCTTGCGGCCCGCGCCCGCCAGCTCCTTGACCGCGGTGACCTTGTCCTGTGGCAGCAGCCCGGCGCGGACATCGGTGATTCCGACCTCGGTTCCCAGCAGGCGGGCGGCGCGCGGGTTGTCCCCGGTGAGCAGCACCGGGGCGGTGCCCGTCAGCGTGGTGAGCGCGGCGACGGTGGCGGTGGCGTCCTCGCGCAGGCGGTCGGCGATCCCGAGCACGCCGACGGCCGAGCCGTCGACCTCCACCAGGACCGCGGTCCGGCCGGCCGCTTCCAGCCGGGTCGCCAACGCGGTAGCGGGGTGGTCGGGGTGCGGCTCCCGCGGACGGCCAGGGCTGCCGACCGCGACGGTGCGTCCGCCGACCGTGGCGGTCACGCCGGTACCCGGGGCCGAGGCGAAGTCCCAGGCCGCCGGAAGCTCCAGACCACGCTTCCGGGCGGCATCGGCGACGGCCCGGGCCAGCGGATGCTCACTGGGGTGCTCGGCCGCCGCCGCCAGGGTCAGCAGGGCCTCCTCGGTCAGGCCCGAGTGGCTGAGCGGGCACACATCGGTGACTCGAGGGGTCCCCTCGGTCAGGGTGCCCGTCTTGTCGAGGGCCACGGCGTCGACCTGGCCGAGCCGCTCCATGACCACCGCGGACTTGATGAGCACACCGTGGCGCCCGGCGTTGGCGATGGCGGACAGCAGGGGCGGCATGGTCGCCAGCACCACGGCGCACGGAGAGGCGACGATCATGAAGGTCATCGCCCGCAGCAGGGTCGGCTGCAGCGCCGCGCCGAGGAGCAGCGGCACCGCGAACAGCGCCAGGGCGGCGGCCACCATGCCCAGTGAATAGCGCTGTTCCACCTTCTCGATGAACAGCTGGGTGGGGGCCTTCGTCTCCGAGGCCTCCGCCACCATCCGCACGATCCGTGCGATCACCGAGTCCGACGGATCGCGCTCGACCCGCACGGTCAGCGCGCCGGTGCCGTTGAGCGTGCCGGCGAACACCTCGTCACCGGCCGCCTTGGCCACCGGCAGCGGTTCCCCGGTGATGGTGGCCTGGTCCGCCTCGCTCGTGCCCTCCCGTACCCGGCCGTCCGCGCCGATCCGCTCCCCGGGACGTACCAGGATCACATCGCCCACCGTCAGCTGTTCGGTGGGCACCGTCTCCTCGGCGCCGTCCCCGGACAGCCGGGTGGCGGTGGCCGGGGCGAGGTCGAGCAGACCGCGCACCGAGTCCGCGGTCCGCGCGGTGGCGATGGCCTCCAGCGCCCCTGAGGTGGCGAAGATGACGATCAGCAGCGCCCCGTCCAGCACCTGCCCGAGCGCGGCCGCGCCGAGCGCGGCGACCACCATCAGCAGGTCGACGTCCAGGGCTCTGCCCCTGAGGGCCCGCAATCCGGCCCAGCCCGGCTCCCAGCCGCCGGTGACGTAGGTGAGCGCGTAGAGCGGCCCCCACGCCCATGCCGGTGCGCCGGACAGCTGGAGCGGCAGCGCGACCAGGAACAGCACCAGGGCGGCAGCCGCCCAGCGGGCCTCGGGCAGGGCGAAGATCCGCGTCCGGCGCCCGGGCGCCACCGGATCACGGACCACCCCGGGCGGCGCGACCGGGCGGGTAAGGGTCGATGACATGGCAGGCGGCGTCCTTCAGGGGAGGCGGCAATGGGCTCGGCTCCTACATTACAGGATTGAATGAACAACTCTTCATGTGTTCCTGAACGGGTCGGTAGGCTGGACGCATGGGCCATGGAGTCGCACCCGCCGCTGACAACGCCGTACCGCGCGCCCGCCTGGACGCCGGCAGCGCCCCGAGAGTCGCCGCGACACTGCAGGCGCTGGCGACGCCATCCCGCCTGCTGATCCTGGCCCGGCTGCGGGAGGGGCCCCTGCCGGCCACCGAACTGGCCGCCGCGGTCGGGATGGAGCAGTCCGCGTGCTCCCACCAGCTGAGGCTGCTACGCAACCTCGGCCTGGTCGTGGGCACCCGCGATGGCCGCTCGGTGGTGTACTCGCTGTACGACAACCATGTCGCCGAACTGCTGGACCAGGCCCTCTACCACGTTGAACACCTGCGGCTGGGGCTGAGCGACGCGTCGGACGAGTCGGCCGGGGACGTGGACGAGGTATCCGCGGCCCTCTGAGACGCCGTCTCGTCGCAGGTCAGCGTGCCCGGCCGCGTGGCTTCAGGGGTACGGGCGGGAGTTCCGGGGCGGGCAAGGGACCGCCGTCGTAGCCGTGGACCTCGCCGAAGCGGGAGCCCGACGTCCAGTCCTCACGGGCCTGGGAGATCTCGTCATGGGAGCGCCCGATGAAGTTCCACCACATCACGATCTTCTCCTCGAAGGGCTCCCCGCCCAGCAGCATGAGCGCGCTGTCCACGTCCGCCCGCAGCGGCAGTTCGGCGCGTCCGCAGCCGAGGTAGAGGAGGGAGCCGGGGGCCAGACGCACCCCGTCGACCTCGGACTCGCCGGACATGGTGAGGGCCGCGTACTCGAAGTCGGGCCGCACCGGCAGCCGGGTGTCGGTGCCGGCCGCGAGGGCGATGTCCGCGCCCATCAGCGGGGTGAACGTCGTGCCGGGCGAGGCCGCGCCGTCCAGTCCGCCGAGGACGACCGTCGCCCGCAGCCCTCCGCCGCCGGTCACCCGGGGCAGCTCGGCGTGGTGCTCCCACATCGGGGCGATATGGCGGTCGCCGTCGGGCAGCGCGACCCACAGCTGTGCGCCGTGCAGCAGCCGGGCGTGCTCGCGCGGGGACTCCTCGGAGTGTGAGATGGCCCGGCCCGAGGTCATCAGCCCCAACTCGCCGGGGCGCACCGTCTGGAGGCTGCCGACGCTGTCGCGGTGCAGCACCTCGCCGTCGTGCAGCCAGCTGACCGTCTGCAGCCCCATGTGCGGATGCGGAGGCACCTGCATGCCCGGCTCCTGGGCGATGTCGTCCGGGCCGTAGTGGTCGATGAAGCACCAGGCGCCGACCATGCGCCGCCCGAGGTTCGGCAGGAGCCGGCGCACCATGGTGGACTCGCCCAACGCGACCTGCCTGGCGGCCAGCAGCTCGCGGACCGGCCGGGCGGTGACGTCCCGGCGGCCGCCACACACGGTCGGCGCGGGCCTCGGATCGAGATTGCTCATGACCGCACTCTCCCATCGCCCCGGGCAGCTCAGGGGGAGCCAGGGGGATGTTTAGGGGGCGGTCCGATCGCCGCCGGAAGAAGAATCTATCCGGTGACCGCACCGACCCTGAAGGAGATCGCATGCCGTCCACACTGCACACCGAGCCCGTGGCGACCGTCCTGGACGGACTGCTGGAGGCCGAGCGCGAAGGCGATGAGCGCGCGTTCGCCGAGACCGGTGTGACCGACCCCAAGTCGGCCTGGGCCGAGCTGGACGCCAGTCAGATGGCCGAGACGTTCAAGGACGCCTCCATGTCCGTGTCCAAGGAGGGCGGTGAGCTGCTCTACCTGCTCACCCGTGCGACCGGCGCGCGGACCGTCGTCGAGTACGGAACCTCCTTCGGCGTGTCCACCCTCTACCTGGCCAGCGCGGTGCGGGACAACGGCGGCGGGCAGGTGATCGGCACGGAGCTGCAGGCGGACAAGGTGGCCAAGGCCACGGAGGCCATCGCCGCCGCCGGGCTCTCCGACATCGCCACCGTCCGCGTCGGCGACGCGCGGGAGACGCTGCGGGACCTGCCCGGGTCGGTGGACCTGCTGCTGATGGACGGCTGGCCGAACCTCAACCGGGAGGTGCTCAAGGTGGTGGAGCCCCGGCTGCGCCGGGGCGCGCTGGTACTCGTGGACGACATGGACATGGAGTTCGGCTTCGACATCCACCGGGAGATGCGGGAGTACCTCGCCGACCCCGCGAGCGGCTACCTCTCGCTGCGCATGCCGGTCGCACACGGGATCCTGACAGGGGTGCGGCTCGGCTAGCGCCCGGGTGCGGCTACCGTACCCGCTGGTCGGGGCGTGGGTTCGGGGCTCATGACCGCACTCTCCCCTCGGGGGACCCCGCGCGCTCGCTCGTACGGCTCTGGACGTAGCCGTACGAGGCGATCGCCCCGTACACCAGCGCCGCGCCCAGCAGCCAGCCGGCCAGGACGTCGCTGGGCCAGTGGACGCCCAGATAGAGGCGGGTGAAGCCGACGCCCAGCACGGATACGGCCCCTACGGCGGCCATGAGGCGCAGCCACTTCGCCGGTGCCCCGCGCAGTGTCAGCAGCCACAGCAGCAGCCCGAAGGTGACGGTCGCGGTCAGGGCGTGGCCGGACGGGAAGGCCGCGTAGTGCGCCGAGTCCACCGGATTCGGCCACCGGGGACGCTCCCGGTCGAGCGCGGCCTTCACCGCCTGTTGCAGCGCCGTGCCCAGCGCCGCCGTGACGGCCACCCAGAGGGCGAGCCGCCGCTCCCGGCGCCACAGCAGCCACCCCACGGCCACGGCCAGCAGCGCCCGCATCGTCCAGGGGTCCCAGAACCAGTCCGTGAGCACCCTGTTGGCCCGAGTGAAGCCGTGGTGCCGGACGGCGGAGTGGTGCAGGGTGACGACGATGTCCCGGTCGACGGTCCCCAGCGGCCCCCAATGGGCGGCCACCAGGGCGAGCAGGACCAGGAAGAGCGCGGTGAGCACGGCCGCGGCGCGGGCGGCTCGGCGGTGGAGGGTTGCCGGCTGCATGGGTCGATGATCGCCGACGGGCGGGCCCCGGAGCCAGGAGGCCCTCGATCTCCCCATGGCCGGAAGCCGCCGTTGTGCCTTGCCGGGAGCCGCCGTTGTGCCGAGAACGCCGAGAATGCCGAGGACGCCTACCCCAGCACCCGCAGCGCCGGGACCAACGTGACCAGCAGCGGGACGGCCGGGACGAGCGCCGCGGTGGCCGTAAGGCGCCAGCGGCGCGCCACCGGGAGGCGGGAGGCCGGGGCCAGCAGCCGGTCCACCCGCTGCGGCACCTGGGCGAGCGCGCTGGGGCAGGGGCCGAACACCCCGCGGTCCTCGTTGAGTTCGACCAGCGCGAGCGCGGTGGTCGTCCGCCCGAAGCGCCGAGACGCGGAGTCGTCGGCGGCCAGCTCGACCAGCCGGTGCACCTCGTCACGGAACGCCGCGAACATGGTCACCTGCGGAAAGCCGCTGGCCAGCGCGCCCGAGCAGTGCAGCAGCCAGTGGTGGCGGGCGCGGGCGTGGCCCTGCTCATGGGCGATGACGGCGTCCAGCCGACGGCCCTTGAGGCGGCGCAGCGCCGCCGTGGTGATGACGAGCCGGGGCGTGGTGCCCGGCAGCCACCAGGCGTCCGGCTTGTCGCTCTCCAGGACCACCAGACGCTCCTCGCCGGGCTCCTCACCGGGCAAGGCGGGGGAGCGGACGAGGAGTTCGGCGCGGTGCTGCCTGCGCCAGGCGCGGGCGCGGCCGATCTCGCGGGTGAGCATCACCGCGCTCCAGACGGCCCCGAAGGCGAGCACGAGGGCGACGGGCGCGGCCAACGGTCCGTAACCGGACAGCGCGTACGCCTCCACCACGCCCTTGGGCGCGGGGGCGAAGACATTGCCGCGCACGGCATCCCAGGCGGCCGCCCCGGTGAGCGCCATGGTCAGCGCGCAGCACAACAGCACCCCGACGACCACGCACTGCCACACCCAGAGGGCGAGCACAGGTTCGCGGTCGATCCAGTCGGAGCGGGACAACAGGCGCGGCGCCATTGCCGCCGCCAGTGCGCTGAGGCCCATCAGCGCGAACGGGACCATCATGGCCGTCAGCCTATGATCGCGACGCTCGGGCCGGGTACGGTCACGGCGGGGAAGTGACGCATACCACGGTGCGGCTGAGACATACCACGGTACGGCTACGGCCCGGCCCACCGCCCGTTCACAGCGTCAGAAGCATCGCGAACATCCCTATCCCCATCGACAGCCTGCAGGCATGCCGCAGCTCGGGCCGCCGCGACCAGCCGGTGCCGGGCGGTCCCGCCCCCGCCCCCGCCCCGTCCACGGCCCCGTCCGTCATCGGTATGAGCCGCAGCCCGGACCGTACGACGTAGACCGCGAAGTACACGAGCAGCACCCCGGTCAGCAGCGGCACCCCGCCCGCCATCCGGCCCGGGGCCATCCCGCCGGTGTGATGGTGACCGCCCGTGGTGCCCACCATCATCGCGAGCGCCATATAGACCATCGCCAGCGCTCCGACGGCGTGGTGCAGACGGTGCCCCGGGAGCCCCATACCGCGCGGGACCGGCAGCAGCGCCCTTACGGCGGCCACGGCGAAGACCGCCGCGAAGGCGGGCGGACCCCAGGGCCGGGGGTCCAGCACGGTGGACGGCACCGCCATCACGGCCATCCCCCACCCCATCAGCGCCTCGGCGCCCGCGATCCGCCGCCCCGCCCCGGGCGGCTCACCGCGCATCTGCAGCAGACAGTAGCCACCCGTGGCCGCGCACAGCACGACCAGCAGCCAGCCGATGAGTGGAGGTCCGTGCACGGCCACACCTCCCGAACGGGGACGTAATACCAGGAGACATCCCCTGCCGCGGCACCACACACGGGAGCGCACGGGCGCAGTGGGGGAGCGCGAGGCGTGCGGAGCAGTGGGGAGCGCGGGGAGTGGTATGGCACGGTGAGAGGTGCGCCCCCGTGGATCACGCAGGCCCCAGCCGCACCACGGGACGTGAACAGCTGTCCAATGAGGAGGAGAGCCCGTGTCGAACCCACCGCTTCCCGAGGCCGCGGTCGCCATGCTCGAGAAGCCCAATCCGGCCGTGATCGCGACGATCCGGTCCGACGGTCAGCCGGTGTCCACGGCCACCTGGTACCTCTGGGACGACGGCCGGGTCCTGGTCAACATGGACGAGGGCCGCAAGCGGCTCGACCACATCCGCAACGACCCCAGGGTCACGCTCACCGTGATCGACGAGGGGAACTGGTACAACCACATCACCCTCATCGGCCGGGTCGTCGAGCTCCAGGACGACAAGGACCTGGCCGGAATCGACCGGCTGGCCCAGCAGTACCTGGGCAAGGAGTACCCGCGGCGGGACCGCGGCCGGATCAGCGCCTGGATCGAGATCGACCGCTGGCACGGCTGGGGCGAGCACAAGGAGAACACCCAGCCCGGCTGAGTCCCCTCGGCGTGGGGGGGGGGGCCCCCCCCCCCCCCCCGGGGGGGGGGGGGGGGCGGCGCCGAGCAACGTAGAGGGGAGGGGGGCCG
>NZ_JBHYVB010000161.1:22842-27336 GCF_042750115.1 Streptomyces sp. NPDC059455 | reverse complement strand
CCGCGCCCTGGGGGGGGCCCACAAAATCTAAACAGCCCCGCCCCCCTTCGGGGCGCACCCGAACCGCACCGGACTTCAATGAGGCGGCTTAGGCCGCGCCCCCGGCCGCCCGGCTCCGCGCCTCCACGCCGTGGGCCGACGCCGTGGAGCCGCGCACCACCAGTTCGGGCAGGAAGACGAACTCGCTGGGCGGGGCCGGGGTGCCGCCGATCTCCTCCAGCAGCGCCCGCACCGCCGCCTGCCCCATCGATTGCACCGGTTTACGGATCGTGGTCAGCGGCGGATCGGTGAAGGCGATCAGCGGGGAGTCGTCGAAGCCGACCACCGAGACGTTCTGAGGGACCGCCAGACCCTGCTGCCGGGCCGCCCGGATGGCACCGAGCGCCATCATGTCGCTCGCGCACACCACCGCCGTACAGCCCCGCTCGATCAGCGCGGTCGCCGCCGCCTGGCCGCCCTCCAGGGTGTACAGCGAATGCTGGATCAGCTCCTCGGACTCGGCCGGGGAGAGCCCCAGCCGGTCCCGCATCGCCTGCTGAAAGCCTTCGATCTTGCGCAGTACGGGTACGAATCGCTTCGGCCCGAGTGCGAGACCGATCCGGGTGTGCCCGAGCGAGACCAGATGGGTGACCGCCAGCCCCATCGCCGCCCGGTCGTCCGGGGAGATGAACGGCGCCCGCACCTTCGGCGAGAAGCCGTCCACCAGCACGAACGGCACACCCTGGCCGCGCAGCTGGTCATAGCGCTGCATATCGGCCGAGGTGTCCGCGTGCAGCCCGGAGACGAAGATGATCCCGGCCACCCCCCGGTCCACCAGCATCTCGGTCAGCTCGTCCTCGGTCGAGCCGCCGGGGGTCTGGGTGGCCAGCACCGGGGTGTAGCCCTGCCGGGTGAGCGCCTGCCCGATGACCTGGGCGAGCGCGGGGAAGATCGGGTTCTCCAGCTCGGGCGTGATCAGTCCCACCAGTCCGGCGCTGCGCTGCCGCAGCCGCACCGGCCGCTCATAGCCGAGGACGTCCAGAGCGGCGAGGACGGACTCGCGGGTGGCCGCCGCCACCCCCGGCCTGCCATTGAGGACGCGGCTGACGGTGGCTTCGCTGACCCCCGCCTGGGCTGCGATGTCAGCAAGCCGTGCGGTCATGGAGTGGGACTGTACCGGTCGCATGTCAGATTGCCCACCACGCGCACGAATCAGGCGGAATGCACACGGTTCCGGCCTTGTACGCCAGCGGCGCCGACGACAGCAGCGCACGCCCCGGAACCGGCAGTTCGACCTCCTCCCCGAGCGTGTTGAGCGTGCACACCAGGCCGGGCCGGGACAGCGCGAGCACCCCGGCCGGGGCGTCCAGCCAGCTCATCGGGCCGTCCCCGAGCCCCGGCAGCTCACGGCGCAGCGCGAGCGCGTCCCGGTACAGCTCCAGCGTGGAGCCGGGGTCGCCGGTCTGCGCCTCGACGGACAGCTCGGCCCAGTCCTCCGGCTGGGGCAGCCAGCTGCCGCCGGGGCCGAAGCCGTAGGAGCCACCGGAGCGGGTCCAGGGCAGGGGCACCCGGCAGCCGTCGCGGAAGCCGTCCTGACCGTTCTGGCCCTCCTGCCCGTCGGGGGAGGTGCGGAAGAAGGCCGGGTCCTGGCGCAGCTCGTCCGGCAGCTCGGTCACCTCGGGAAGGCCCAGCTCCTCGCCCTGGTAGAGATAGGCCGAGCCGGGCAGCGCCAGGATGAGCAGGGCCGCCGCGCGGGCGCGGGCGAGCCCCCGCTCCGGGCCGCCACCGGCTCCGTCGGCGTAGCGGGTGGTGTGCCGGACCACGTCGTGGTTGGAGAGCACCCAGGTGGTGGGGGCGCCGACGGAGCCGGTCGCGGCCCGCGACTCGTCGATCACCTCGCGCATCGCGGCCGCGTCCCACGGGCACTTCAGGAACTGGAAGTTGAACGCCTGGTGCAGCTCGTCCGGGCGTACGTAGAGGGCCAGCCGCTCGGCGGTGGGCGCCCATGCCTCGGCGACGCCGATCCGGTCACCGGGGTAGGAGTCCAGCAGCCGCCGCCAGGAGCGGTGGATCTCGTGCACCCCGTCCTGGTCGAAGAACGGCAGCACCTGGGAGCCGATCAGCTTGGCCTGTTCGGTGTGGCCGATGTCGGGCAGCCCGGCGGCCTTGACCATGCCGTGCGCGACATCGATCCGGAAGCCGTCCACGCCCAGATCCAGCCAGAAGCGCAGCACCGAATCGAACTCCGCGCGGACCTCGGGGGAGTCCCAGTTGAGGTCGGGCTGCTGGGGGGCGAACAGGTGCAGGTACCACTCGCCGGGGGTGCCGTCCGGATCGGTGGTACGGGTCCAGGCGGGGCCGCCGAAGACCGACTCCCAGTCGTTCGGCGGCAGTTCGCCGTGGGCGCCGCGGCCGGGGCGGAAGTGGTAGCGGGCGCGGGCCGCGCCGCCGCGCCGGTCGGCGAGCGCCTCGCGGAACCACGGGTGCTGGTCCGAGCTGTGGTTCGGGACGACGTCCACGATCACCTTCAGCCCCAGCTCATGGGCGGTGCGCACCAGGTCGTCGGCGTCGCCGAGGGTGCCGAAGAGCGGGTCCACGGCGCGGTAGTCCGCCACGTCGTAGCCGCCGTCGGCCTGCGGGGAGGCGTAGAAGGGGGTCAGCCAGACGGCGTCCACACCCAGCCCGGCGAGGTGCGGCAGCCGCTCCCGCGCCCCGCGCAGATCGCCGATCCCGTCGCCGTCGCTGTCGGCGAAGGAGCGTACGTACACCTGGTAGATGACGGCGTCGCGCCACCATCCGTGGCCTTCGGACGGTCGCGCCGACTCGGTGGCAAGGGAGGTCGTGAGCTCCTGGGTCATGGCGCGAACGTAACAGCTCTGCAATGCCTTGCGGAAGAGATTGCAGGGCGCGCTGGTGCCCTTCGGGGGTGCTCCGGTCGTGCTGTGAGCGTATGTCAAGCGCTGGAACGGGCGCGGAGCGGCTACCGCGGGGACACATGGACGTAACGATGCCAGGCGCCTTGCAGAAATTTGCCGCAAGCTCTTTCGGCGGGCTTGCGGCCCTGTTACGTTCCTCCGCAACTTGGGGCCGCGACGGAGCGGCCGGCTTTGGAGGAGTTCAGATGCGACGTGGCATAGCGGCCACCGCACTCGTCGCGGCCATGGCGCTCGCGGCGACGGCATGCGGCGGTGACGACGGCGGCAGCGGCGACAAGAAGTCCGGCGGCCATCTCTCCGGCACCGTGACGTACTGGGACACGTCGAACGACGCGGAGAAGGGCACGTACAAGGAGCTCGCCCTGGGCTTCGAGAAGAAGCACCCCGACGTCAAGGTCAACTACGTCAATGTGCCCTTCGGTGACGCACTGGCCAAGTTCAAGAACGCCGCCGGCTCGGGTGGCTCCGGCGCGCCCGACGTACTGCGCACCGAGGTGGCCTGGACCCAGGACCTGGCCAACATCGGCTATCTCGCCCCGCTGGACGGCACCCCCGCCCTCGCCGATCAATCCGACTATCTGCCCAAGGCGCTGGCGGGCGCCAAGTTCAAGGGCAAGACCTACGCCGTACCGCAGGTCATCGACACCCTCGGCCTCTTCTACAACAAGAAGATGCTGAAGGACGCCGGGGTCCAGCCGCCCAAGGACTGGACCGAGCTCAAGGCCGCCGCCAAGAAGATCAAGGAGAAGACCGGCAAGACCGGCCTCTATCTGCGCGGCGACGACGCCTACTGGTACCTGCCCTTCATCTACGGCGAGGGCGGCGACCTCCTCGACACCGGCGCCAAGAAGGTCACCATCGACGACGAGCCCGGCATCAAGGCGTTCGCGGCCGCCCGCGACCTGGTCACCTCCAAGGCGGCGGAGACCGACGCCACCGACGGCTGGGACAACATGCAGAACGCCATCAAGAACGGCGACGTCGCGATGACGATCAACGGGCCGTGGGCGATCGAGGACACCCTGGCGGGCAAGGCGTTCAAGGACAAGTCCAACCTCGGGGTGGTCCCGGTCCCGGCCGGCAGCAAGGCCCAGGGCGCCCCGCAGGGCGGCCAGAACCTCACCGTCTACGCCGGATCGAAGAACCTGGCCGCCTCCTACGCCTTCGCGCAGTACATGAGCTCGGCCGAGGTGCAGGCCAAGACCACCGAGAAGCTCTCCCTGCTGCCCACCCGCACCTCCGTCTACTCCAACAAGACGGTCGCCGCGAACCCCAATGTGAAGTTCTTCAAGGCCGCCGTCGACAAGGCCGTCGAGCGCCCCTGGATCCCGGAGGGCAACAGCCTCTTCCAGGCGATCCTGGTGCAGTTCCCGGGCGTCCTCACCGGCAAGACCTCACCCGAGAAGGCCGCCGACGCGGTCGGTGACGCTTACCGCAAGCTCCTCAAGGGCGACTGGAAGTAGGGCCGGCGACGATGGCTGTCGACACCAGCCCGGCGATGGACCCGGGGGGGCGGGGGGCCGGCGGCCGGCCCCCCGGGGGGGCGGGGGGGGACCACTAGCGGGCCCCCCCCCCCCCC
>NZ_JBHYVB010000161.1:9090-22832 GCF_042750115.1 Streptomyces sp. NPDC059455 | reverse complement strand
CCATCATGCGTACCCACCCCCCCCCCCGAACGGCCCGCGCCGCGCGCGCCACGCGCCCCCCCCGCCCGGGGCGGCCGGGTTCACAAGGCGGGTACCCCACCGCCGCGCCGGATCCGCGACGCGCTCGCCCGCCACTGGTACGCCTGGGCCATGGTCGCGCCCGTCGTGCTCGTCATCGGGCTGATCATCGGCTATCCGCTGGTCCGCGGCGTCTATCTGTCACTGACCGACGCCAACGAGGCCAACGTCGAGCGCACCATCGGGATCAACCACATCCCCGCCACCTACCGGACGGTCGGCCTCGACAACTTCCAGGCGATCCTCAAGGACCAGGTCTTCTGGGACCGGCTGAGCTGGACCGTCACCTGGACCGTCAGCTGTGTGGCGCTCACCTTCGCGCTCGGCCTGGGCCTCGCCGTGCTGCTCAACCGGCGGTTCGCCGGGCGCGCCCTCTACCGGTCGCTGCTGATCCTGCCCTGGGCCGTCCCCGCCTTCGTCTCCGTCTTCGCCTGGCGGCTGCTCTACAACGAGAAGAACGGCATCCTCAACAAGGTGCTGCACGGCGGCGGGATCGACGCGGTGCCCTGGCTGAACGACCCCACCATGGCCAAGGTCTCGGTGATCGCCGTGAACATCTGGCTCGGGGTGCCGTTCATGCTGGTCGCGCTGCTCGGCGGGCTGCAGTCCATCCCCGGTGAGCTCTACGAGGCCGCCGAGATGGACGGGGCGAGCCCCTGGCAGCGGTTCCGCCACATCACCCTGCCTGGACTGCGCTCGGTCAGCTCCACCGTGATCCTGCTGTCGACCATCTGGACGTTCAACATGTTCCCGGTGATCTTCCTGCTGACCCGCGGCGGACCCGGCGACTCCACCGAGATCCTGGTGACGTACGCCTACCGGCTCTCCTTCGTCAACAGCCCGCGCGACTTCGCCGGTGCCTCGGCCTGGGGTGTGCTGATCCTGCTCATCCTCATGCTCTTCGCGGTGATCTACCGCCGTTCGCTCCGCAAACAGGGAGAGGTGTGGTAGCCATGCGCGACCAACGACGCGGCCCGCTCGCCTCCGTCGGGCTGCACACCACGCTCGTCATCGCCTCCGCGGTCGCGGTCTTCCCGCCGCTGTGGCTGGTGGTGACCTCGTTCAAGCCCAAGAGCGAGGCGTTCAGCACCGATGTGGTGAAGGACCCGACGCTGCGGAACTACCAACACGTCCTGGGCGACACCGAGTTCCTCACCTGGTTCGGCAACTCGCTCTTCATCGTGGTCATCACCACGCTCCTGGGCGTCTTCGTCGCGGCCACCACCGGCTACGCCGTCAGCCGCTTCCGGTTCCCCGGGATGCGCCCGCTGATGTGGCTGCTGCTGATCACCCAGATGTTCCCGGTGGCCATCCTCATCGTGCCGCTGTACAACATCATGTCGACGCTGGGCTGGCTCAACCAGCCGATCTCGCTCATCGTCACCTACCTCACCGTGGCCGTGCCGTTCTGTGCCTGGATGATGAAGGGCTTCTTCGACACCATCCCGGTGGAGATCGACGAATCGGGCCGGGTCGACGGGCTCAACCCCTTCGGGACCTTCTGGCGGCTGGTCGTCCCGCTGGCCAAACCGGGGCTCGCGGTGACCGCGTTCTACACCTTCATCACCGCCTGGGCCGAGGTGGCCTACGCCTCCGCCTTCATGACGGGGGAGGAGAACCTCACCCTCGCCGCGGGGCTCCAGACCTTCGTCAACCAGTACACCTCCGACTGGGGCTCCATGACGGCCGCCGCCGTCATGATCGCCATCCCGGCGGCGCTGGTGTTCTCCTGGGCCCAGCGCCATCTGGTGGCGGGGCTCACGGCCGGGGCGACCAAGTCGTGACGAGTCCGTTGGCGGCGGGCCCGTTGGCGGCGGCGAGCGCACGGGAGGCGGGCCCGTTGGCGGTGGGTCCATCGGGGGTGGGCTCATTGGGGGCGGGCTCATCGGCGGAGGGTCCACGGAGGGAGGGTCCATCGGCGGCGGGCCCACCGGGGGCGGGCTCATCGGTGGCGGGTCCATCGGCGGCGGGCCCACCGGGGGCGCCCGCGCGCCGGCCGGGGGGAGACCCCCCCCCCACCCCGGCCGGCGCGGGGGGGCACCCGGGCCCGCCACGGTGCCGTGGCAAGGAGGACCCATTGGGCGGGGACGATCCGCATATCCATGTCGAGTCGAAGGTCGTCCGCGGCGTGGCCGCCGTCCGCGAGCTGATGGCATCCACATTCGGCCTGGCCGGTGACCTGCCGAGCCTCGTCGAAATCGGATGCGGACTGCGGGCGCCGTACGCGATGACGTCCCCGCGCCCGGAGAGCGTCACCTGCCTCGCCTGCCGTGAGCATGCGCGGCAGGAGCATCTGCGCTTCGCGGACGAGGCCGAACGTCTGGGAGGGATGGCCGGATCGACCATCAGCATGGCCGAGGCGAAGCCGGCCGCCGACAGGCATCGCGAGCTCGCGGAGAGGTTCTCCGGCCCGCGGCGGGCCGAATGACATCACCGCACGGCGGACGGCCTGCCGTCGGGCGGGATTCCGCTACGGCGCCGGGTCCGACTGAGCGGCGGTGTGCTCCACCGCTGTGCGCCGCGGCGGCGGCACGCCGTCTCGCCGCTGTCGGCGCCGCCTGGAGACGCCCGCCGGGGCCGTGAAGACGGCCAGGCAGGCGAGGACGAGTGCGATACCGCCCCAGCCCACGGCGGGGAGGCGTTCGCCGATGACCAGCACGGCGAAGACGGCCGCGACGGCCGGTTCCAGCAGGGAGAGCGTGGTCGCCGTGCTGGCGGGCACATGCGCCAGCCCCCAGCCGAACAGGACGTAACCCGCGAACATGGGCACCAGCGCCATGTACGCCCCGACGGCCATGTTGGACCCGGAGTCCAGGAGCGGGGCGCCGGTGACCACGAGGACCGGCACCAGGAGCAGTCCGCCCACGCCGAAGACCGCGCCCATCGCCGCGCGCGAGGTGACCTCCTGGGTGATCAGCCGGTGCGCCGCCCAGGAGTAGAGGGCGTAGGTCGTGGCCGCGATGAGCCCCAGGCCCACACCGAGCACTGTGGCCGCCGTGGATGTCCGCTCCGCGCCGCCGGGGGCCCCGGCGGCTTGTCCCGCGCACAGCATGAGGGTGCCCAACAGGCCCAGGGCGGCGCCGAGTTTCCAGCGGCGCGTCAGCCGGCGCCGGTCCATGACCCGTTCGATCACGGCCGAGGCCGGCGGGGCCATGCCGATGGACACCACGGTGCCCACGGCCACTCCGGCCAGGTGCATCGCGCTGTAGAACGCCAAGGGGTAGGCCGCCACCGCGACCGAGCCGAGCAGTACGGTGCCGCGCCGGGCACGCAGCCGCGGGGCCTGGCGGGCGATGCGGGCAGCGGCCACCAGGGCCTGGAGCAGTCCGCCGAGGCCCATGGCGACGGCGCCGATGGCGAGGGGGCCGACGTCCGGGGCGAAGGTGGCCGCGGTGCCGGTGGTGCCCCACAGCACGGACGCGGCGAGCACGCACAACGACCCGGCGCCCGCCGAAGCGCGGGCGCCGGGTCCGGGGGCCGTCACAGCCGGTCCAGCAGGGCCGCCGCCATCGTGCGGGCGTGCCGCAGACGGCTGTCGTCCCCTTCCAGACCGGCCCGCGCCATCGCGCCCTCCAGCAGGAACGCCAGGTGCTCCGCCATCGTCCGGGCGTTGTCGGGGCGCTCGGGCAGCAGCTCCTCGAGGTGACCGGCGATCAGCCGCTCGACCTCCTCCTTGTGGCGGCGTACCACGGTCCGCCCCTCGTCCCCGGCGGGCAGCTCGGCGGCCGCGTTGAGCAGGCCGCAGCCGCGAAAGCCGCGCTCGTAGGCGAACGCCGCGTGATCGGCGTAGGCGTCGAAGACCGCGAGTACGCCGTCGCGGGGGCCCTCGGCCCGCTCCAGCCGTGCCCGGTACATCGCCAGCCACTCCTCGTGGCGGGCGTCGAGATAGGCCCTGACGAGCTCGGCCTTGGAGGAGAAGTTGTTGTACAGGCTCATCTTCGCCACGCCCGCTTCGGCGGTGATCGTGTCGATCCCGGTCGCCGTCACGCCGTCGGCGTAGAAGCGGCGCGCGGCGGCCGCCAGCAGACGCTCCCGCGCCGGCCGCCGCCTCCCGGGCCCCGTCGTCCTCACACCGGTCTCACTCATCGCATACACCCTGGCAGATTAGGTAGGTAGGTCTACCTACTATAGGGGGGCGCCGAGGGTGTCCCGGAAGTGGGTGGGTATGCCGTGCGGCGTTCGAACGGCGACGGATGGGTACTCGGAGCGTTCAGGATGTGCCTGTTCAGGCGATGAGTGATCTTCCACGAGCGCACGGAGGAGACGTCATGGCCGAGACCTGTGACCCCCGGCGGACGGCGGTGCTGCTGGTCGATCCCTACAACGACTTCCTCTCCGAGGGAGGCAAGATCTGGCCGGCCGTGGAGGGCGTCGCGCGGGAGGTCGGTCTGCTGGACAACCTGCGGGCCATCGTCGGCTCCGCCCGGCGGGCCGGGGTGCGGGTGGTGTTCGTCCCGCACCGCCGCTGGGAGCCGGGTGACTACGAGTCGTGGGACCACCCCAACCCGACCCAGCGGAACGTCATGGTGCGGCACAGCTTCGCCCGGGACACCTGGGGCGGGGAGTTCCATCCCGACTTCCGGCCGGGGCCGGGGGAGGTGGTGGTCCAAGAGCACTGGGCGCAGAGCGGATTCGCCAACACCGACCTGAATATGCAGCTCAAGCAGCACGGCATCACCCATGTGATCCTCGTCGGGCTGCTGGCGAACACCTGCGTCGAGTCCACCGGCCGGTTCGCCATGGAGCTGGGCTACCACGTCACACTGGTCCGCGACGCCACAGCCGCCTTCAAACCCGAGATGATGCACTCCGCGCACGAGCTGAACGGCCCCACCTTCGCCCATGCCATCCTCACCACGAAGGAGCTCCTCACCGCGCTGCACGGGGAGGGTCCGGAGGCGTAGGGGCCGTGTTACGGCATGGAGCCCGAGCCGGAACCGGCAGGCTCTCCCGAGGCCGGCGCGGGGCCGGCAGATGGCGTACCAGGGCGAGGGCGGTGAGAAGTGCGACGAGTGCGCACACGCCCCACCAGCCGGCCCGCTCCCAGGCGCGTACGCCGAGCCAGGAACCCGCGCTGCCGCCCAGATAGGCGCAGGTCATATAGGCGGTGTTGAGCCTGGCGCGGGCGTTCGGGCGCAGGGCGTAGACGCGGGCCTGGTTGGCCACCATGCCGGACTGCATCGCCACGTCCAGCAGCAGGGTGCCGACCGCCAGGGCGGCCAGGCCCGGCGTCCCGCCCAGGGCACCCACGGCGAGGATCGCGGCGGAGAGGAGCACCCCGAGCAGGCAGACGAGGTTCACCGGATCGGGCCCCCGGCGGTCCACCAGGCGCCCGGCGAGCGGAGTGCACAGCATGGTCGCCCCGCCGACCAGGGCGAGCATGCCGACGGCTTGTGCGCCGAGCCCGTAGGCGGGACTGGTCAGGAGCAGCGCCAGACAGGTCCAGACGGCCGAGAATCCGGCGAAGACGGTCGCCTGGTACCAGCAGGAGCGGCGCAGTTCCGGCTCGGTGCGCAGCAGGCGCAGCGGTTCGGCCAGGAGCGCGGGGTAGGACTGCCGGGAGGCCGGGGTCGAGGCGGGGACGGCGAACGCCAGGACGGTGGCGAGCAGCAGGGCCAGGACCGCGGCCACGAGATAGGGGGCCCGCCAGCCCAGCCACTCGCCGAGGGTGCCGCTGAAGGTGCGGGCCAGCAGCATGCCGCCGGTCGATCCGCTCAGCAGGGTGCCGATCACCGCTCCCCGGCGGTCGGCGGCCACCAGACCGGCCGCCAGCGGGCCGACGATCTGCGCCGCCACGGTGGTCAGGCCGACGAGGGCGCTGGCGGCGACGAGGGGTGGCAGGGCGGGCGCGCACCCGGCGGCGAACAGCGCCAGACCGGTGAGGCCGAGCAGGACGACGAGGAACGTACGGTGCGGAACCCGGTCGCCGAGCGGCACCAGCAGGACGATTCCGGCCGTGTAGCCGACTTGGGTGGCGGTCACCACCACGGCGGCCGAGTCGGCGGACACCTGCAGCCCGTCGGCCACCAGCGGGCCGATGGCCTGCGGGAAGTAGATGTTGCCCACCGCCACCGCGCAGGTGATGGCGAGGAGCAGGACCATGCGGCGGCTCATCCGGCCGTGGTCCGCACACGCGGGGTCGGCACACGCGGGGTCGGCACACGCGGGGTCCGCACACGCGGGGTCCGCACACGCGGGCGGTGTCTCACGGAACGTGTCGTGGGATGTGTCATGGGCCGAAGTCCATGGCACCGGAGCTCCGCTGCCAATCGATGTAGCGTATGGCTTAATGATCAGCTTTGTGCTCGATGTCGAGGACCTGGCGGACACGCGGTTCGCCGTATCGCCCTTGAACGAGACGGTGTTCAGCCTGCGGGTGCTGCACGATCCGGGCCTGTCCGCGGTGCATCTGCCGTGGCGCAGATCCGTGCTGGGCGGACTCGGCGCCCTGGACACCGACCTGCTGATGTCGTTGGTGGCGCGGCGACGCACCCTGCCGGACTTTCTGACCCCACGGCCCACGAGCTTCGCCCCGGACTTCGAGGACGAACTCGCCGTCGTCCGGCAGACCCCTCCCGGCCTGGTCCGCCGCGATCTGCTGGCCACGCACGCGCCGGACCCGCCGCCCCCGGCGCTGCGCGATGCCACCGCCACCGACGACGCATCCGTCGTCGGGCTCCGCGACACCATCTGCGCTCTGCTGCGCCAGTACTGGGAGATCGCCGTCAAGCCGATGTGGCCGCGGATGCGACTCGTCGTGGAGGCGGACATGACCTACCGCGCGCGCCGACTGGCCATGGGAGGCGCCCGCTTGCTCTTCGCCGATATGCATCCCAATCTGCGCTGGCACAACGGAGTGCTGCACATCGCCAAAATGATCAGCAGCCACAGTGTCGTGGCATCCGGGCGAGGGCTGCTGCTCCTGCCCTCCGTCTTCGCGCACAAGCCCGCGCCACCGGTGAGCCCGGAGGAGCCTCCGTCGCTGGTCTACCCCAGCCGTGGCGTGGCGACGCTGTGGGCCTCGGAGCCCACCCACGACGCGCCCGCGCTGGTGTCGCTCATCGGCGCGCCCCGGGCGAGGCTCCTCGGCCTCCTCGAGGAGCCCCTGCCCACGGTTGAGCTCGCCCGCCGCCTGAGGGTGACTCCGAGCGCCGTGTCCCAGCACCTGCGCGTCCTGTACGCCACGGGGCTGGTCACCCGGGCGCGCCACGGACGGCAGGTGCTGTACCGGCGAAGTCCCCTCGGCGACCGACTCGCGGCCACGGACCCACCGCGCGGGTGATGGCCTATTCGGACGGGGCCGGGTGCACGGGGCACCTCGGCTCCTCGCTCAACGGCGCGCGGTTCAGTGGCTGCTCGCGGGCCACGGCGACCGCGCGCTTTCCCGGGACCAGGGTGACGTGCCACATGCGCTGGGCCTCCGGCGCGGGGTCGGCGGCGGTCAGCTCCACCCTTCGCAGCACCTCCCGAATGATCACCTTCATCTCCATCATGGCGAGTTGCGCGCCGACGCAGTAGCGCCGGCCGCCGCCGAACGGCAGGAACGACTTCTGCGCCACTTGGGCGCCCTCGCCGAGGAACCGCTCCGGCCGGAACTCCTCGGGGTCCGGATACGCCTCGCTGTCCTGGTGGATGAGCGAGAACATGGGGATGGCCACCCATCCGGCCGGGATCTCGTATCCGCCGAGCCGCAGCGGCCTGTCCAGCAGCCGCCCCGAGCCGGTGATCACCGGGCGCAGCCGCAGCACCTCCTTGACGACCGCATCGAGGTAGCTGTCGTCCTCGCCGCGCGCCAACTCCTCCTGCAGCCGCCGCAGTACGTCCGGGGAACGCATCAACCGTTCGAAGGCCCAGGAGAGGCCGGTCGCCGTGGTCTCGAGTCCGGCCTCCAACAGGGTGAGCAGCTCATCGCGGATCTCCTGGTCACTCATCGAGCGGCCCTGGTCGTCCCGCGCCTGGAGCAACCGCCCCAGCACATCGGTGGCGCCGCCGTCCTCCTCGTCCCTGCGCCGCGCGATCTCGGCGAAGAGGATCTCGTCCACCGCCGCGCTGGCCTTCATGGTGCGGGTCGTCGGCAGCACCGGTACGCGCATCGCCAGCGCTGACTTCTCCGCCCATGCCCGCAGTCGCGCGGGCATCAGGAACAGGAGCGGGGAGCCACTGGCCTTGGACAGGGTGAGGAGTAACGTCCGCAGCCGGGCCAGCTGGGTGACGTCGCGGATCCCGAAGACCAGCCGCAGGGTGACCTCCAGCGTGATGGCCTGCATGTGCTCCTGGAGCGCGAACGGCCTGCCGAGCGGCCACGTCCGGATGTCCTCCGCGGCGATCTCGGCGATGAGGTCCGGGTAGCTCGCGATGGACCGGCCGTGCAGGGCCGGGCTGAGCAGCTTGCGGTGCCGCCACCACGGCTCGCCGTCGTTCGTGAACAGCGAATAGTCGCCGAGCCAGGGCACGTATCCCGCGCGCAGCGCCCCGGCCCGGTTGCCGTCGCCGTCCGTGCTGTAGATCTCCGCGGCGAGTTCCGCGGTGGACACCACCACCTGGGGCGGGAAACCGATCAGCTGCATGCGGAACACCGGACCGTAGCGCCGCCGAAGTGACGCGAAGTAGTGGACCGGGTCGCGCATGCGCATGGTCTGCAGAAGGGCGGGCTGCCGGGAGCCGGGAGGAAGGAGGGACATCGTTTTTTCTCCAGTTGTCCAGTGTCCGCTCAGTTCTCCGGCGTCCATGAGCCGGCGGCCACTAGTGGCCACTATGCGGCCCACCAGGGATTCGCCACCGGCCGGGGAGAACAAAGGGCGTGGGGGCAGGAAACGGGGCGGGGGGCAATGGCAAGGATCCTAGGGTTACCAGCTCACTACTACCCCCAGCGAACGCCGAGCGCCAGGGGTGGTGGCCGACAATCGCTAGGGAAATGCGTAGCAACCAGCCAAAGTTTCAGGGCGTCTTCAATCAAGACGTCATGAAGTGGCCAGTTCAATCAGGACGTCATGAAGTGGCCAGGGACGTCATGAAGTGGCCTTGTATAAAGAGGGGGGAAGGATCGCGATCGCCAGACCCGTGGGGTACGGTGAAACTTCCTCGTGATCAAGCGGGGTGTGTTTCGCGACATGCGTGCCCGGAGGTCAAGGAAACCGATGCGAGCCATAGTCGACGACAGCCTCCCAGGTGAGGCTGCGAAGCTGGCGGGCGGGAAGGGGAGGAATCTCCATGAGCTCTCCAGGAACGGGCTCGCCGTCCCCCGGTGGGCAGTCGTCGGGCTCGATGTGTTCCAGGAATTCATCACCGCACTCGACGAGGCGGGACGCATCCAGGATCTCCTCGCCGAGGTCACCCAGGACAATGCGAGCCGAATCTCCCGGCAGTTGGCCGAAATCATCGAGTCGGGGGAGTTGAGCGACGAGGCCGCGTCGGTCGTCGAAGAAGCGTATGCGCATGTCGGGCGCCCCCGGGTCGCGGTGCGCTCTTCCGGCGTCGAGGAGGACGGCTCGGAGCTCTCCTTCGCCGGACAGTTCGCCACCTTCCTCAATGTGTCCGGGCTCCCCGAGGTGATGGCGCACGTCAAGAAGTGCTGGGCCTCGGCGTTCTCCGAGCGATCGCTGCACTACCGGCTGCGCCACGGGCTGCCGCCGCGCGACGCGGGCATCGCCGTCGTGGTGCAGGACATGGTGGATGCCGAGCGCAGCGGCGTCATGTTCACCGCCAACCCGGTGACCGGCAACCGGCGGCAGCATGTGGTCAGTTCCGTGTACGGACTGGGCGAGGGCCTGGTATCGGGCGCGGTGGACGCCGACACCGTCGTCCTCGACGGCGCCACGGGCGCGGTGGACGACACCGTGCTCGGCGACAAGCGGGAGCGCTACCACCTGAACCCGGCGGGTTCCGGATATCTGGTCGCCGAAGTGGAGCGGGCCGACCGGGAGAAGCTGTCGCTGGAGCCGAAGGACATAGCGCGGCTGCACGAGGCCGGGGCACACATCGCGGCGGTCTTCGACACTCCGCAGGACATCGAGTGGGCGCTCGCTGATGACGCCCTGTGGATTTTACAGGCCCGCCCGATCACCGCGCTGCCGGATGCGATCCAGCCATCGGAGGATGAGTTAGGGCCGAGTGAAGGCGAACTCCGGATCTGGGACAACGCCAACATCATCGAGAGCTTCTCCGGAATCGTTTCACCGCTGACCTACAGCTTCGCGGCCAATGTCTACGGCAGGGTCTACGAATACTACGCCCGAGGGCTCCGGGTCCCGCCCGACGCACTGCGCGAGATCGAGGAATGGGCTCCTCAAATGCTCGGCTATTTCCATGGCCGGGTGTACTACAACCTGCTCCACTGGTACCGGATGGTGCGGATCGCGCCACTGTACAAACTCAACAGGAAAGTACTTGAGGTCGCGATCGGCGTCGAGGAGCCACTCGACGACGAAATGGCCGAGACCATCTACCCGTACACTTTCTCCTCTTCCTTGCGCGGCCGGCTGTCCCGCGCGAGGACAGTGGCCGCTTTCGTACGTCGCTTCCTCACCATGAACCGCTCTGTAGAACGATTCATGGCCTACTTCTACAAGGCCTACGAGGAGTTCGACAACGTCGACTACGACGCGATGGAGGGCCAGGACGTCTACCGGCGATTCCGCGCGCTGGAGAAGGACCTGCTGGAGAAGTGGGGTCCGATGCAGACCCTGGACGCGACGATTCTCTGGTCCATCGGCGCACTCGCCCTGCTGAACAGGGGCTGGCTGCCCGACGCCCCCGAGTGGCTCACCTGGAGCGCCGCCAGCCCCGGTTCCCGGGTGGAGTCCATCGAACCCGCCCGTGCGCTGTCGGCCCTCGCCGCCACCGTCCGTGACGACGCCGAACTGAGCCGCCTCATCCAGGAGACCCCGGCCGCGGACACCTATCAGGCGCTGCGCGACGGCGGCCACACCGCGTTCCTCGCCTCGGTGGACGAGTACGTCGCCGCGTACGGCTATCGCAGCCTCGACGAACTCAAGCTCGAAGTGCCCGATCTGCGGGAGGACCCGTCGACCCTGTTCGCCATGGTGCGTGCCGCGCTGCCCGAGGTGGACGCCCATTCCGGCGACAAGGCCGACGCCTATCTGGACGAGCACCTGCGCGGGCCACGGCGGATGCTCTACAACGTCGTCCGCCGCAAGGCACAGACCTCCCTCTACAACCGGGAGCGGCTGAGGTTCTGCCGCACCCGCGCCTTCGGCTCGGCGAAGCGGATGCTGCGCGCCATGGGCCGCGATCTCGCCAGGATGCGGGCGATCGACCACTGGAACGATGTCTTCTTCCTGCGCCTGGAGGAGCTGCGGGGCGCCTACGAGGGCACGACGGCGCACACCGATCTGCGCGGCCTCGTGGAGCTGCGCAAGCGTCAGCAGGCCGAGGACGAGCAGCTGTCCGCGCCGTCCCGGTTCACCACCCGTGGGGCCGCGTACTGGCGGGGCAATCTGGAGCGGGCCGGCTTTGTGAAGGGGGGCGTGGCACGCACCGGCGTCCGGGAGTTGCGCGGCACCCCGTCCTGCCCCGGTGTGGTGGAGGCCCGCGCCGTCGTCACGGACACTCCGGTGGATGTGAACGGCGGTGTCCTGGTGACCTATCGCACGGATCCGGGCTGGGTCGCCACACTGCCGTCCGCCTCGGCGCTCATCATCGAGCGGGGCAGCCCGCTGACGCATGTGGCGATCGTCGCCCGTGAGCTCGGCATTCCGACGGTCGTCCAGGTCAAGGGCGCGGTCACGGAGATGGAGACCGGTATGCGGCTGAGGGTGGACGGAGGCACGGGGGCGATCACGTTCCTGGACGACGACACCCCGGCCGAAACCGGCACACCGTCCGAAACCGACACCGGGACCGGAACGGACAGCGGGGCCGAGGCCGAGGCCGAGAAGGCGAAGGACGCGAAGAGTGAGTGACACACCGCTCTCCTGGCTGACGGATCCTCCTCGGACGGCTGCCGGAGACCTCCACGGCCGAGGCATCCACCTCGCCGACGACCGAGGCGGCTGGGAGTTCCACGGATACCCCGAACTCGCCGCCTCCGCACGGCGGGTGGCCGGATCGCTGGCGGCACAGGGGGTACGCCCCGGCGACGTGGTGGGTGTCCTCCTGCCCACCGGTTTCCCGTGTCTGTCGTCGCTCTTCGGCGTCTGGGCCGCGGGCGCCACCGTCTGCCTCATCCCCCCGCCGTCGTTCGCCGCCGAGGCCGAGTACGTGGAGCACGCGGCCGGGATCCTGCGGCAGATCGAGGCCGCCGTCACCATCACGGCAGAGGGCCTCGCCCCCCTGGCCGAGCGGGTACTGGCCGCCGCGGGCTCCGACCGCGAGCCGTGGATCTGGCGCGATGACGGCGACGAGGTCCAGCCCCGCGAACCCGGCGAACTCGCCCTCCTCCAGTTCACCTCGGGCTCCAGCAGCCGGCCCCGCGGGGTCCGGGTCACCTGGGCGAACCTGGAGGCCAATCTCGCGCTGATCCGCAGCACACTCGGCTGGCGCGCGGGCGACGCCGGGGCCTCCTGGCTGCCGCTCCACCACGACATGGGGCTCATCGGCTGTCTGCTCACCCCCGTGAGCGTCCAGGACGATCTGTGGCTCATGCGCCCCGAGCAGTTCATCCGCGATCCGGCCCGCTGGCTGCGGTGCTTCGCCGTCGCCGCGCACACCGCCGCCCCGCCCTTCGCGTTCGAGTACGCGGCCCGGCGGCTCGGCGACCGGCTCGCGGACCTGGATCTGTCCGCGTGGCGCAACGCCATCGTCGGCGCCGAACCCATCGACCCCCGTGCGCTGGAGCACTTCGCCAGGCTCGCCGCGCCCGCCGGATTCTCCCCGTCCGTCTACCTGCCGTCGTACGGGCTCGCCGAGGCGACGCTCGCGGTGACCGTCCGTACCTCCGACGCTCCCGCGCCGACCGTGCGCGTGGACACCGCCACGCTGTGCTTCGGAGGCCCCGTCACCATCGACGAGGAGGGCGAGTTCGCGAGCTCTACGAAGACGTCCTCCGACGTTGAGGACGGCTGGCTGATCGGCTGCGGCGGCCCCGGCGACGGGGTGGGCGCCACGGTGGTCGACGACGAGGGACGGGCCCTGCCCGACGGGCACCTCGGCGAGATCGAGGTGACGGGCCCCTCGGTGACGAGCGGTTACCATGCCGGGCGCACCGGCTCCACCCGGTTCGTCGACGGCGGCATCAGGACCGGGGACGCCGGGTTCTTCCACCGCGGCGAGCTGTTCGTGCTCGGCCGGATGGGCGACAGCCTCAAGGCGCGCGGACGCAGCGTCTATATGGAGGACCTGGAGGCGAAGGTGGTCTCCGCGACCGGGATCGCCCGGGAGAAGTGCGCGGTCGTCGGCGTCGAGGGTACCGGCGGCACCTCGGTGACGCTGTTCGCGGAGATGGCCGAGGGCGCGTGGGTGGAGGACGCCACGCTGGTCCTGCGCGGCGCACTCGGCGACGAGGTCGCCATCACCGTCGTCACCGGGCGCAGCGGGCTGATCAGAAAGACGTCCAGCGGCAAGCCGAGACGCCGCCACATGTGGGAAGAGCTGCGAGCGGGACGCCTCAAAGACGCGCGCGTCCTCGAGAAAGACGGGCCCGGCCCCCCGAATACGGGCCATGTGACCGCCGGGTGGGCCGGGGGTTCCTCAGCGCGGGCTAAGGT
>NZ_JBHYVB010000161.1:0-9080 GCF_042750115.1 Streptomyces sp. NPDC059455 | reverse complement strand
CCCCCCCCCCCCCCCCCCGGCCACACCGGGGGCACGCGGACCCGCCCCCCCCTGGGGGACGCGCGCCCCGCGGACCGCCACAACGCCGGGGGCGACCTCGAGAAAGACGCGCGCGTCCCCGAGAAGACGGCCCATGTCACGACCGGGAGGCCCGTGTGATCCTCAGCGAGGACTATCTGCAGAACCTGCTCGACAAGACCATTCCGCAGATCCACTCCGTCGCCGACTGCGCTGTGGTCCTCGAGGGTTCGATCGCCGAGGGCTTCGGTAATTCCTCGTCCGACATCGACTTCCTGCTCATCGCGGACAGCGACGCCGACCTGCCCACCATGCCCTCGCTGCTGTTCCTGGACGGGCGGCGGGTCGAGGTCAGGACCCGCTCCGTGCGGCAGCTCGCCGAGCAGTTCTCCGCGATCACGACCGACACGCGCGGCCACGTGGGCGCCGTCCCGGAGGATCTGCTGAACCGCTGTCAGCGTCTGCTGCGCAGCTTCCCGCTGCGCAATCCGGACCTGGTGGCGAAGGTCAAGGGGCTGATGTCCCTCGACGACTTCCAGGACACGATGCGGGAGTGGTGGGCACATCACGCACGCCAGTCGATCCGCTACGCGCTCGCCCTGCGGGAACTCGGCCAGGAGGAGGAGGCCGCGGCATGGACCGAAGCCGGACTGATCCAGGCGGTGAAGTCCTGGGCGGCGGGGCGGGGAGAGGCCTATCTGGAGCCGAAGTGGCTGCCCATGCAGCTGGACCGCATCGGTGACCAGCCGCTGTGTGACCGGTACCGGACGCTGGCCTCGCTGGAGGCGTCGGGTCTCGACACCGCCGAGTACATCACCGCGGGCGTCCGGCTCACGGCCGATCTGGGGGTGGCGGGTGCCGAACCCGACTCCGAGCGGATCACCGTGGCCAGGGCCACCGGGGTGACCACCTGGCAGACCGGCGACCGTGTGCATGTCGTACGCGACAAGCAGGATGTGTTCGTCCTCGGCGACCGGGCGGCGCGGGCCTGGCGTTCGGTCGTCTTCGGCCGGCCACTGGGGAGCGTAGTGGCCGTGGCGGACGCGTCAGGAGCACCACAGGCGGGCCCGCAGATCGCCCAGTTCCTCCGGTTCGGTCTGGTGAAGGTGGCGTGGAAGGGCGACGGCCCGATCGTCCCCGCCATGCCGCTGGCCGCTCCGTCCGGCCCCGTCACACCGCCACCGAGTACCGCGCGGCCCATCGTCACCGTGGGCGGGGCGGCGGTCGGCGGTGAGGAGGGCATCGATCTGGTGCCCATGCCCGCCCGCCGGTTCAGCGCCGCCGCGATGACCCTCGTGTGGTCCAACGTGCTGGTGGAGAACGCCCGCGAGGACCTCACCGGCGCCCTGGACCGCGAGCAGTGGAGCGTCGCCGAACTCAGCGCCCGGAGGATACTGCGGGCCGCGCTGCGCGGTGTGCTCAGCGCCTACGGAGTCAACCCGCTGCCCCCGGACTCCGAGGTCGTCCGCAGGCTGTCCCTCCTTCCGGCGGGAGCGGACACCGACGAGATCCGGGCGAAGGCCCGGCATCTCACGACGCTCACGATCGCGTCCGTGGCTCAGGGCAGCGCGGCGCTCACCGCGCTGGACGACTTCGTCGCCCTGGTCCGGCACACGATCGGCGCGCACAGCTTCCCGTCCTCCTTCGACTCCTCGGACGGATGGCGGCAGACCCTGGAGATCGGCTACGACTGGCTGCGCCTCGGCGCCCACCTCGACGCGGACCTGCCCATCGACGAGGCGAGCGATCTGCTGTCCAGCGGTGGCGCGCAGCCGCATCTCGCCACCACCTGACGCTGAGGGAGCAACGTTGACGTCAAGCACCGGCACACCATCGCTGAACGAGGACGAGACGCGGAGCAAGGTGTACGCGATCGTCGGCGCGATGGCGCCCGCGGGGGGCGCCACCCTGGCGGACGACACCGCGCTCATCGCGGATCTGGCCTATGACTCGCTCCGGCTCATCGAACTGACGCTGGCGCTGGAGCAGGGCTTCGGACTCGGGGAGCTCCCTCAGGAGAGGACCGCCACGGTCACCACGCTCGGCGACATCGTCCGCCTGGTGACAGAAGCACGACGAGAGACCGAGGCACGGCAGGCGGAGGCGGGCCGATGACGGAGCGCCTGAGGATTCTGGTGACCGGCGCGGCCGGGCTGGTCGGTGCGGAGGTCACCGCCCGGCTGGTGGCGGCCGGGCACCAGGTCACCGCCCTGGTCCACAACCAGCCGGTGGTCATACGCAACGACGGCACCCCGCTGGAGCCGGACGCCGTCAGCTGCCTGCCGGGCGATGTGACCAAGCCCCGGCTCGGCCTGCCCGAGGCCGCGTACCAGGCGCTGGTCGCGGACGGCCTCGACCGGATCGTGCACTGCGCCGCGATCACCGACTTCGGCCTCCCCGACGAGGTCTACCAGGCGGTCAACGTCGACGGCACCGCCCACGTCCTGGAGTTGGCCCGCGCCGGCGGCGTGCCCCTCGTGCACGTGGGAACCGCCTATGTGTGCGGTGAGCGCGACGGGCTGATCCGCGAGACGGAGCTGGACGAGGGCCAGCGCCTCGCCAACGCCTACGAGGACAGCAAGTTCCGGGCCGAGACCCTGGTGCACAAGGCCCAGGCCGACGGGGTGCGAGCCGCGATCGTCCGCCCCAGCATCGTCGTCGGCGACGAGCACACCGGCGTGGTGCGCGACTACAAGAACATCTATGTCGTCCTCAAACTGGCCACCGAGGGCAAGGTCCGCTCCATCCCCGGCCAGTACGAGGCGCGCCTGGACCTGGTGCCCGTGGACTATGTGGCGGACATCATCACCGAGGTCACCCACCGGTTCGAGGAGGCGGCGGGCCGGACCTTCCACGCGGTGGGCGCACCGCTGACGCTGCGGGACTTCTCCGATGTGATGGCCGAGTACCCGCCGTTCCAGGTGCCGAGGTTCGTCCCTCCGACGAGCTTCGACGCCCAGCGGCTGCCCCGCCGGGAGCGGGCGTACTACGAGCGTGTCATGACGCTCTACGAGAGCTACTTCCGGCGCCGGATGCGGTTCGACGACTCCCACACCGCGGGCCTCGCCACCCGCAGGCCACCGGCGGACGGGCAGGACTTCCTGCGCGCTCTGATCGACCACTGCCTGGAGACGGGCTACCTGGGCGCACCGCCGGCCGATGCCACCGAGGTGCTCGCCCGGCTGAACATCACCGGCCCGGACGCGACCCCGACGGCGAACGGGACCAGCCCGACCGCGAGCGATGTGAACGGAGCAGGCCGATGACCGACGACACGACGAACGGCAGGCCCTTCGGCGACGACCTATCCCCGGCCCTCAGCTGCGATCCGCGCAAGCGCGTCCTCTTCGGCTCGGACACCTACTTCCTGGAGAGCGTCGAACAGCTCGCCACCCTCACCGTCGACGTCGACGGCTTCCTCCACCGGCACGCCGCGCTGCTGCTCAAGCCCGACGCCGTGGTCAGCAGGCAGTTGCCGACGACCGTCGACTGGCTGGCCCGGGAGGGCTTCCGGATCGTGGCGGCGGAACGCACCCGGCTCACCCCCAACACCGTGCGGGCGCTGTGGTACTTCCAGTGGAACCTGGCCACACCGGAGCGCCGCCGTCTCGCCGATCTGTTCACCGACACCTGCGACGCGGTGGTGCTCGTGGTGCGCCAGGACGCCGACGGGGCCGAGGCCCCACCGAGCACACCCGCGTCGGTCGTCCTGACCGAGCGGAAGGGCCCGACCGATCCGTTGGCCCGGGTCCCCGGCCAGCTCCGCTACGCCACCGGCCGCTACAGCTATCTGCTCAACCTTGTCCACACCCCCGACGAACCCGCCGATGTGGCACGGGAGTTGGGCATCTACTTCGGCGCGGCGCTCCGGCAGCGGGTCTACGCCTCCGCGCTGGCGGGCGAGGACCAGTCGGCCCGCGCGCGTGAGCTCGGCGAGCGGTTGCACGGCGAGGTGCCCGAGCGGGATCTCTCCTTCGAACCGGCCGCGGAACGGCTCAAGCGGGCCGTGGCGGAGGCGGAGGAATCCCTGGCCCCCGGCGCCGTCCGGGACGAGCTGCGCGCGGCCCGGCTCGCGGCCGGGGACCAGGAGGGCTACCGGCGGCTGATCGAAGCCGTCTGGCGGGCCGGGCTGCCGCTCGACGCCTGGGACACGGTGATCGTCGGCTCCCATGTCCTGCCCATGAAGCGCAAGGGGGTGGCCCCCGTGCTCGGTGGCGTCAGTGTGTCCGACTGGCAGCACCACCTGGCGCGGTCGGCGGTTCGGTAACACGGAGGGGGAAGCATGGACACGGTGGAATTCAGCCAGACGGTGCCGCGTGAGCTCGTCCACCGGCTGAGCCTGGGCGAGGTGTTTCTGACCGGCGTGCTCGCCCGGGACGAGGACACCCTCGACATCGGGGTGCAGATACCCCGCTCACACGCCTTCTACCGGGACACGGCGGGCTGCCGCCACGTCTACGACCCGATGGTCCTGGTGGAGGCCGTCCGGCAGTCGCTCCTCATGCTGGGTCACGATCTGTTCGAGAACCCGTTCGGCACGAAGTTCATCCTGCGGGACATCGCCCTGCGCGACGCGGACATCACCGCACTCGGGGTAGGCGACGTACCCACCGAGGTGGTGCTGCGCTGCCGCATCGTGCGCCGCTTCCGTGGCCGCGAGGGTCTGAAGGGGGCGCGGCTGTCCTACACCGCGCTGATCGGTGACCGCGTGGTGGCGACGCTGGACGGCTCCATGTCCTGGCTGACGCCCGCCCAGTGGCAAGCGACGCGCGAGGACGTGCGTGCCACGCTGGGGCTGCCCGTCCAGGCCACGTTCACGGCCTGTGAGCCGGGGGAGCGGATCGGCGAGGCCCTGGTCGACCGCAGGGACGCGGCGAATGTGGTCATCTCCCCGCTTCGGCTCCAACTCCCGCCGGACGGCGCGGAGATGGGGACCGCGCTGCTGCTCGTCGACACCAGCCACCCCGTGCTGTTCGACCACCCCCTGGACCATGTCCCCGGCATGCTGACCCTTGAGGCGTTCCGGCAGCTGAGCCTCGCCACCGCCGTGGAAACCGGGGTGCTGCCGTCGGCGTCGGCCGTCCTCACGGGGCTGAAGGCGCGCTTCACGGGCTTCGGCGAGCTGGATCTGCCGATCACCTGCGAGAGCGTCCGGGTGGACGGCGACGGGACGAGCGCCGTTCTGCGCTGCGTCATGAAGCAGGCCGGGCACACCATCGCCGACGGCGAACTGCGCCTCACACCGGCCCCCACGGAAGCGCGGCCGATATGACCGCCGCCCCCGGCACGCTCGACCGTCCCAGGTCCGGGAGACGGTGGCGGCGTTGAGCGATGTCCTGACCGCCACCCGCGGGCCGGCCCGGCTGGGCCGTTTCGTCCTGCGGATGTTCCGCCCGCAGATCTACGTCACCTACGGCGTGCTGTGGACCCTGACCCTGGAAGGCTCGGCCGAGGCACTCTCCGGGCCCTCCTCGCACTGGACGCCCTCCGGGGCGACCGTGGTGCGCGCGGTGAGCGTGGTGCTGGCCCTGCTGTTCGCCCGCATGGTCGATGAGCAGAAGGACCTGGAGTACGACCGCCGGCACAACCCGGACCGGCCCCTGGTGACGGGCGCCGTCACGGTGGCGGAGCTGCGCGGCGCCATGGCGCTGATCACGGTAGTCGTCATCGTGCTGAACGCACTCGTCTCGGCCCTCTCCGTGTTGCTGATCCTGCTCGCCCTCGGATACACGCTGTTCCTGGTCGCGCTGGAGCGCTGGTCGCCGCGGATCGGCGAGGCCCTCATCGCCAATCTCCTCGTCAGCTACCCGGTGCAGCTGCTGCTCTCCGTCTACCTCTATGTCTCGCTGCTGACCGGCGACGCGATCGACGGTGACGGGCGGGCCGTCCCGCTGATGGCCATGTTCGCCTGCGCCTTCCTCCAGTTCGAGTTCGCGCGGAAGACCGACTGGCGGCGGGACCCGGAGGCACGGCTGTACTCGGAGGTGCTCGGCCCGCGCGGCAGCGCGGCCGTGTGCCTCGCTCTCGCCGTGGGCGCGGTGGCACTCGGGCTCCTGCTCTTCGGGACGCGGGGCCTGCTGCCGGCGTTGAGCATCGTCTTTCCCGCTCTCGGCGCCTGGCGCTTCCTCGTGCGCAGACAGCCATCCGGGCTGATGCTCCCGGCGATGGGCTTTGTGCTCTTCTTCAACCTGCTGTGTTTCTACGGCTCCACAGCGATCGCGATCGGACGGTGAGAGAGGTGCGGCCGGTGATCATCGACAAGGTGCGGATCTTCGACGGGACAGCGATGCTGGGACCCGGGGCGGTGGAGTTCGCCGACGGGGTCATCACACGCGTCCTGACGGAGCCCGCCGCGGCTCCGGGCGCGTCGGCGTCGGCCGATGTGATCGACGGAACGGGCCTGACGCTGCTGCCCGGCCTGATCGACGCGCATACGCATGTGTTCGGCGCCGAGAGCAATCTCGAACTGGCGCTGGCCTTCGGAGTGACCACCGAGCTGGATATGTTCATGGGCCCGCCGGAGCTCACCCAGGCCCTGTGCACGGCGGCGGGTGAGCGTGCCGACCTCGCCGATATGCGCAGCTCGGGGCTGGTGGCAAGCGCGCCCGGAGGGCACCCCGGACACGCCATGCCGCTGCTGCCGACGGTGGCCGGGCCCGATGAGGCCGACGCGTTCGTGGCCGCGCGACAGGCGGAGGGCGCGCACTTCATCAAGATCATCGTGGATGACGGCGCGAATCACGGGATGTCGCTGCCCGCCCTGGACCGGGCGACCGTGACGGCGCTCGCCGGCGCCGCGCGGCGCCGGGGCCTGCTCACCGTGGCCCATGTGTCCGCCGGATGGTCCGCGCGACTCGCCCTGGACAGCGGTGTGGACATGCTGACGCACCTTCCGCTGGAGGCGGTTCTGGACGACGCGTTCGTCAGCCGGACCGCGGACGAGAAGCGGGTCGCCATCCCCACCCTGGCCATGCTGGAGGCGTCCGCCCCGGAGACCTCCTCCCGGCCCCGTACGGGACGATCGCTGGCGGACGATCCGCGCATCGTCGCCTATCTGCCGGGCCACGCCCGTACCGCGATCGCGGAAGGCCATGAGGGCCTCTGTGTGGAGAAGGAGTCCCCCGAGCACCACTTCACCCACGCCCTGGCGAGCGTGGCCCGTCTGCACCGGGCAGGTGTGCCCGTACTGGCGGGGACCGACACCAACTACCGGCCGGACCGCGCCTGCCCGGTCGTCCACGGCGCCAGTCTCCACACCGAGCTGGCCCTCCTCGTGGAGGCCGGACTGACTCCGGCGGAGGCGCTCACGGCGGCGACCTCGGCGCCCGCCGCGCACTTCGGTCTCTCCGACCGCGGAGTGATCGCGCCGGGCCGGCGCGCGGACCTCGTCCTCGTCGAGGGCGACCCCACGCGGGACATCACTCGCACCCGGTCGATCGAGGCGATCTGGCGCGGCGGCGTCCGCTTCGACCGTGCGGCGTACCGCGAGCGCACCGCCTCATCAGCCGGAGCGACACGCTCGTGAGCGGGAACGACACGCTCATGAACGGGGGAGAGGACATGAGAGACAACCACACGAAGCGGAGGACCACGTGACCGAAGGACACGAGCGCCTGGCGGGAGTCAGCAGCACCGCGCTGTTCGTGGGCATCACCCGCGCGGACGAGAGCCGGCGCCCGGACCGGCTGTTCGAGGACACCCTGGCCACGCGTTTCGTCGACGCCGCGGGCCCCGAGCAGCAGGCGGTCTGGACCGAGGGGCAGGGAAAGCTGTTCACCGAGGCCATGGGCGACTACTTCGCCCTGCGCACCCGGTACTTCGACGACTACTTCATCCAGGCGTGCGCCGCGGGCTGCCGCCAGGCGGTCCTGCTCGCGGCGGGCCTGGACACCCGTGCGTTCCGTCTGCACTGGCCGGACGGGACACGCCTCTTCGAACTGGACCAGCCCGACGTGCTCGACTTCAAGGAACGCGTCCTCCGGGGCGAGGAGCCGCGCTGCGAGCGCGAGGTGATCGCCGCCGACCTGCGCGAGGACTGGCCCTCGCTGCTGGCGAAGCAGGGCTTCCGCGAGGACGTGCCGACGGCCTGGCTGGTCGAGGGGATACTCGTCTACCTGCCCGAGCGCGACGCGGACCGTCTGCTCGACCGGATCACCGCGCTGTCCGCGCCGGGCAGCCACCTCGGGGTGGAACATGTCACCCGGTCGATGGTGAACACCGACCAGGCCCAGGAGGCGGCGTCCGCCTCACCGGAGGGCATCATGGGCTTGCTGTCCTCCCTGTGGAAGAACGAGATGACGCGGCCTCCCGCCAACTGGCTCGCGGACCACGGCTGGAGCGCCGTGGAGGAATCCCTCGCCGACCTTGCGGAGCGCCACGCCCGGCCCGTCCCTCCGGCGTTCGACCCAGCCCTGCCCGGCACGGGCCGCGTCCGTCTGCTGACGGCCGACCGCTGACCGACCGCCACCGCCAGGTGACCACCTTGACTTCAACTTAGGTTCAACTTCTACGGTCGATCCCATCGTCACACGAGTTCACGCAACGACGGAGGGACCGGCCATGGAGTATTCCCACAGCGACCCCGAACTGCTCAAGCAGCCCATCGGGTACTGGAGTTGGGCGGCCTACAAGGCCGTGGTCAGCCGCATCCAGGCCGCTCTCGCCGGGATCGGCGTCACCCAGCCGCAGTGGTGGGTCATCGCGCAGGTCGCACGCGCCGACACCGTCAAGACCCGCGGTGAGGTGTCCGGCCTCCTCCGCAACTATCTCGACGCCGGTCCGGAGGTCATGGAGGCGGAGATCGACCGGGCGATCGCCCTGGGCTGGATCACCGAGGACGCCGAGGGGCACCTGGGCATCACGGAGGAGGGCCGGGCCTTGTACGACACGGCCGCGGCCCTCCAGGACGAGCTGTGGGCGGAGCGGCACGCGGGCATCTCCGACGAGGAGTACCTGACGACCATGAAGGTGCTGCAGCGCTTCATCCACAACACGGGCGGGCATGGCTGGCACCACTAGCGCGTTCCGCGTGGTCGTGGGTGTTCCGGGCGGCGGTTCTCACC
>NZ_JBHYVB010000160.1:0-27353 GCF_042750115.1 Streptomyces sp. NPDC059455 | reverse complement strand
CACCCTCAGGTGGGTGTGGCCGCCTCATATGCCCTGTCCGGTGGTGCTCACCACTCCTCAGCGGTGGTTTCCGCACACCAGCGCCATCGCCGTGTCCAGGTGGCTCCGTCAAAAGCGATTCCAGTGCGTCCCTACCGGTACCAAAACCAATGGGCTGCCCTCACGAGGCAGGCATAGCAGCGGCGTCTCCGACGTCATACACAGGGAACACGGCTCATGTCCTTGCCGACGAGAAGCCGCTCTACCTGTCGGCGCCGGCCCCATCACTGATGACAAGTGGCTCGCGGTGCAGCCAATCCAAGAACGGCTTCGGAGCGAGTTCGCCGATCCGCTTCCGGTATGCATCGAGATCGTCCTCGGTGAGAAAATCCCGACTGTCACCCGACCGCCCGCTGCGGAAGAACTTCACCGGATCCTTGAGTATTTCGGTATCAGGCGCCAGCCGCTCCGCGTGACTCTTCATCTCGTCGAACGTCGCGGCCTTCACCAGATCGGGCCAGACCGACTCGTTCACCGTTATGCCCAGCCACTCGGCCAGCGCCGCCATCTGGCTGGCGAGGTCGGCGCACAAGTCGACGTAGTGCAGGAGCCGCACATTCGGCTGCGTCCGCCGTTCCCACGCGTCATAGAGGTGGTGGACCGTCAGGTGCAGGCTCCCAGGAACTGCTATTCCCTGGTCGTCGGTCGGCTGAGGCAGACACCAATACCGCAGCCACTCACGCGCCGACGGGAGCGGTGCGGAAACCGGCCGGGACCGTGAGTCTGAGCCGTCTTGGAAGGCGCGCATCCGCTTGACGTCGATGTTGGCGGATTGATGGTAGAGGGACAGCGCCCGGTCGAGAGGATGCCTGGCGACCACGATATAGCTGACGCGCGGATCGAGCGGTAGACCGTCGAGTGGCGTGTGCGTCTTGATGACACGGCGGTGCTTCTGTTCGGCGAAGCGCGCATAGACCTCCTCCTGCGGTGTGCGCAGTTGGTCCAACCATGGTGACAGGACTTCCAGCGGCTGCGGAAGGTCAGGCGTCTGGAAGATGAGCAACGCACACATCATCTGCACCCACGTCGTACCCGACTTCGGCGGGGTGCTGACGACGATATCACCGTCACGCAACGGAAATTCGTCCCAGCGGACGCTGTCGTGTTCCGACGACCGATATCGGCGCAGTGCTTCTGTCATCATCGCCCCCTGGCCGCGCTGAGGACGCCACTCAGCGCTGATTCATTGCGACGGGCTGGAACGTGAGTATCATTCCACTTTGCGAGGCGGCCGACGATCGACCGGAGCATGGCGCGAAGAACGAGGTGGGGGAGTGGTTCGGAACCATACTCCATTGGGGCAGGGCCTTGAATACGCATGGCAACATTCCTCGTAGGCGTACAGAACGAACGGACACGGCCCCAACCTGTCGTTCTCGTGGTGGCGAAACATCCGCGATCACCACAGTTACGGCCGGACCGGACGTGAGGTGTTCCCACCAGGGCGGCGGCACCGCTGATAGAACACCGAAACCACCGGATGGAGGCCGGCGTCAGCGCAGTGGTACGCCTTGTCTGCGCGGAGTTTGCCAGGACGCCGACGGCGCCGCACGCGCCGGGAACTCCCCGCTCATCACGTGAAGGGTCTAGTGGTGTGTGGTCGCTGCGGCTGCCGGAGAAGCACATCGCGCTGGTCGAGGACATCCCTGATCTGGGGTGGGTATGCCGGTCGCAATTCTGGACGGTGTCAGTCCGGTTCCCGTTCCGGCGATTCAGTCGGTTCCGGCCAAACCGAACTCCTTCGCGATCGCTTCCCATATCTTCCGTACGGACTCCTGGTCCGACAGCAAGTCGTAGTGGCTTGAGTCGAGCTTGTGCTCGCGGACGGTGCCGGTCACGTAGGGCTGCCACCATTCCGCCTTCCTCTCAGGCCCCGTGCTGATCAACAACGCGTCGCCTGCGAATTCCCGCTCCTTGTGGCCGCGGGCGATGTTCTCGTTGTTCCGTACGATCTCCAGATAGGCCTCGTGCTCTTCTCCCGTGAGTATCTGGACCATCCGCTCGTAGTCCTTGGCATGTTGCTCGTCCTCTTCTTGAGAGGGCGGCCGTGCCGCGGGGTGGGAGTCCAGAATGACCAGGGCGGCCACCTCCTCTCCCGCCTCCTGGAGTTGAACGGCCATCTCGTGGACGACATTGCCGCCGAAGGACCAGCCGAGCAGGTAGTACGGACCCGTGGCCTGGACGGCGCGCATCTCGGCTACATAGTCGGCGGCCATCTCCGCCAGCGAACCGGGTACCGGGATCTCGTCGCCGACGAGGCCGCGCGGTCGTATGGCGTAGAGCGGGTAGCGGGGGGGCACGTGGTTGGCCAGCCAGCCGTACTCCCATCCCAGGCCCAGCCCCGCGTGCACACAGAAGAAGGGCGGGTGGTCATCGCCGGAGCGCAAGGGAAGCAGTATGCCCCGGCTCCCCTGCAACCCCGACTGTTCCAGCCGCGCAGCCAGGCCGGCGACCGTCGGCGTCTCGAACACCGCCCGGACCGGCAGCTCCACACCCAGCACCGCGCGGATCCGGCTCACCAGCCGCATCGCCAGCAGCGAGTGCCCGCCCAGGGCGAAGAAGTCATCGTCAACCCCCACCCGCTCCACACCCAGCACCTGCCCGAACACCGCGCTCAGGACGTCCTCGCGCACGCTCGCCGGGCCACGGCCCCCGCCCGTGTCGGAGGCGTAGTCCGGTGCCGGCAGAGCGGCGCGGTCCACCTTGCCGTTCACCGTCAGCGGCAGCCGCTCCAGCACCACAACCGCCGACGGCACCATGTACTCCGGCAACCGAGCCGCCACCAGCATCCGGAGCTCCTCGGCCAGACGGGTTCCAGCGCCATCAGTCTCGACGCCGTTACCGAGGGCATCTGCTGCCTCACGGGTCCCGTCCGCTCCCTCGGTCGCTTCCGGTACGGCGTAGGCGACCAGGCGTTTGTCGGCAGCGCCCTCCCCGTGGGCGACGACGAGAGCCTGCGCGACGTCTTCATGCCCGGCCAACACCGCCTCGATCTCACCCGGCTCCACCCGGAAACCCCGAATCTTCACCTGATCGTCGGCACGCCCCACGAACTCCAACACCCCCGCCCGGTTCCAGCGCACCACATCCCCGGTCCGATACATCCGCGCACCAGCCCCCTCGAACGGACACGCCACAAACCGGTCCGCGGTCAGGCCCGGACGGTTCACATACCCCCGGGCCAACCCCGCACCCGCCACATACAGCTCCCCCGCCACCCCCACCGGCACCGGAGCCAACCGCTCGTCCAGCACATACAGGCGCGTATTGTCCAACGGGCGCCCGATCGGGAGGGTATCCGCTATCTGCTCAACGTCAGTGAGCGGAATCTGTGTGGCGATCAGCGTCGCCTCGGTCGGGCCGTAGGTGTTGCGAACAGTTGTCCCGGGCACGGCGCGCAGCACCCGACGGACAGCGCCCGCGGGCACCACGTCACCGCCGGTGCTCACCTCGGTGACGCCGTCGAAGGCGGTGGGGTCTTCCTCGGCGATCACGCGGAACAGTCCGGCAGTCAGGTGCACATGGGTCAGGCTGTGCTCGGTGATCAGTGACCGTAGCAGCTCGGCGTCGAAGCGGCCCGTCGGGGCGAGGACCACCTGCTCGCCGCCCAGTAGCGTCACCCACAGCTCGTAGACGGACGCGTCGAACGTGTGCGGAGACCGCATCAGGACCCGCTGGGGTTCGGGTGTCTTCCAGCCCCGGTCGGCGGCGAAGTCGACCACATCCCGGTGGGTGATGACGACGCCCTTGGGGGTGCCGGTGGATCCGGAGGTGTAGATGGCGTAGGCCGGGTGATCCGGCGTGAGAGGACCGGCCAGTTCGTCCGGTGCGAGGGGGCTGGCGTCCAGGTCGGACACCACCTCCCGCACCGCCGGCTCATCCACCACGATCGGCTCCGGCGCGCACTCCCAGCCGCTCGCCCCCGCCTCGCCCAGTCTGTCACGCATCGCCGCCGCGGTCAGCACGGCCACCGGGGCGGCATCGGCCAGCATGCCCGCGATACGGGCAGCCGGATAGTCCGGGTCGACCGGCACATACGCACCACCGGCCTTCAGCACCGCCAGCAGCGCCACAACCAACTCCACCGACCGGTCCATCACCACCGCGACCAACGACTCGGGACCCACACCCAGGCCGATCAGATGCCGGGCCAACCGGTTGGACGCCATCTCCAATTCCCCGTAGGACACCTGCTGACTGTCCCAGACCACAGCAACGGCGCCCGGAGTGCGCCTGGCCTGCGCGCCGAACAGCTCCGGCACCGTGGCCACCGGCACCGCACGGTCCGTGTCGTTCCACTCCGTGACAATCCGCCACCGCTCGGCGGCATCCAGCAGATCGATACCGTGCACAGGCCGACCCGGATCGGCTACGACCACCTCCAGCACCCGCACCAACCAGGCGCCCAAAGCCCGCACCGTCACCTCGTCGAAAAGATCCGCCGCATACACGATCTCACCGACCAACCCAGCCGGCCGCCCCTGCCCGTCGAACCGCTCGACCACATCGACCTGCAGATCGAACTTGGCCACCGGCAGATCACCCGGACCGGCCTCAACCTCCACGCCCGGCAGATCCACCATCGCCTCAGGCACGTTCTGCACCTCCAGCATCACCTGAAACAGCGGATGCCGAGCCATCGAACGGAACGGAGCCAACTCCTCCACCAGCCGCTCGAACGGCACCTCCTGATGCTCGAACGCCCCCAGCGCAGCCCGCCGCACCCGCCCCAGCACCTCAGCGAACGACGGATCCCCCGACACGTCCGTCCGCACCACCAACGTATTCACAAAGAACCCGACCAGATCCTCCAGCGCATCGTCCGTCCGGCCCGCCACCGGACTACCGATCGGAATGTCCTGTCCTGCCCCCAACCGCGACAACAACACCGCCATCGCGGCGTGCCACACCATGAACATCGTCACGCCCTGCTCACGCGCCAGCCCCGCCAACCGCTCATGCAACTCAGCAGACAGATCCAGAGGAACCGTCCCACCCCGGTGACTGGGCACCCGCGGCCGGCGGCGGTCCACCGGTAGAATCAACTCCTCCGGCGCATCCTGTAGTTCGGCCTTCCAGTACGCCACCTGTTCGGCCATGACGCTGTCCGGATCCCCGGCGTCACCCAGCAGTTCCCCCTGCCAGAGCGTGTAGTCCGCATACTGCACCGGCAACGGCTCCCACTCCGGCACACGTTCCGCACACCGCGCCGCATAGGCCACCGACAGATCCCGCCACAACGGCCCCATCGACCACCCGTCAACAGCGATGTGATGCATGACGAGGCAGAGAATCCACTCGTCGCCATCGGCATTCTCGCCCTGCGGAGGCGACTGCGACACCGTGGCGAACAGTTCGGCTCGTACCGGCAGTTCGGCGGCGAGGTCGAAGGTGTGATGGGCGAGCCGTTCGATCCGCCTCGGCAGCTCCTCGGCGGTGACGGTGGTGAGGGGCAGATCTACCACAGCCTCGTCCGCGGGCATGATCCGCTGGTACGGCTCCCCGTCCACCTGGGAGAAGCACGTCCGCAGACTCTCGTGCCGCGCCACCACATCCCCCAACGCCGCCCGCAACGCCGCCACGTCCAACCGCCCCGACAACCGCGGCGAGAGGGAAATATTGTAGGTGGAGTTCGGACCCTGCAAGCGGTCCAGGAACCACAACCGGCGCTGCGCGAACGACAACGGCACCATTTCGGGACGCGCACCCGCCACCACCGTCGCCCGCAGGGCCGCACCACCCGACTTACCCAGCCGTCGGGCCAACTCCCGGACCGTCGGCGTCTCGAACACCCCCCGGACCGGCAGCTCCACACCCAGCACCGCGCGGATCCGGCTCACCAGCCGCATCGCCAGCAGCGAGTGCCCGCCCAGGGCGAAGAAGTCATCGTCAACCCCCACCCGCTCCACACCCAGCACCTGCCCGAAGACCCCACACAACAACTCCTCACGCAGATCGGAGGGGCCACGCCCGGCGCCCGCCACAGCCGCGAAGTCCGGCTCCGGCAAGGCAGCCCGGTCCACCTTGCCGTTCACCGTCAGCGGCAGCCGCTCCAGCACCACAACCGCCGACGGCACCATGTGCTCCGGCAACCTGTCGACCACGTGGCCCTGCAACGCGCCCGCCAAGCTCGCATCCGCCACACCAGAAGCCGGGGTCACGTAGGCAGCCAGGCGCTTGTCGGCAGCGCCCTCCCCGTGGGCGACGACGACAGCCTGTGCGACGTCTTCATGCCCGGCCAACACCGCCTCG
Organism: Streptomyces sp. NPDC059455; assembly: GCF_042750115.1. Taxonomy (NCBI): domain Bacteria; kingdom Bacillati; phylum Actinomycetota; class Actinomycetes; order Kitasatosporales; family Streptomycetaceae; genus Streptomyces; species Streptomyces sp. NPDC059455. The sequence goes on along the minus strand of NZ_JBHYVB010000160.1, from coordinate 21,062 downwards.
ATCTCACCCGGCTCCACCCGGAAACCCCGGATCTTCACCTGATCGTCGGCACGCCCCACGAACTCCAACACCCCCGCCCGGTTCCAGCGCACCACATCCCCGGTCCGATACATCCGCGCACCAGCCCCCTCGAACGGACACGCCACAAACCGGTCCGCGGTCAGGCCCGGACGGTTCACATACCCCCGGGCCAACCCCGCACCCGCCACATACAGCTCCCCCGCCACCCCCACCGGCACCGGAGCCAACCGCTCGTCCAGCACATAGGCCCGGGTGTCGGCCAGCGGGCGCCCGATGGGGATGTCGCCCCCGTCGCCGACGTCGGCCTCGGTGACCGGGTGGGTGTGGGTGTAGGTGGTGCTCTCCGTCGGGCCGTACCCGTTGATGAGCCGGGTGCCCGGCAGGGCTTCGAGAAGGGTCCGGCACTGCGGTACCGAGAGCACGTCCCCACCGGTGAGGAGGGCGCGGACGCCTCGCAGTGCCTCGACGTCGATGTCCACCACCTGGTGCAACAGCCCCGTGGGCAGCACCGCGACGGTGACCCGGTGGCCGGTCAGGAAACGGCCGAGGGCGGCCACGGACGGCGTCCCGGCGGGGCCGACCGCGAGTGTCGCCCCGTTGACCAGGGCGATCCACATCTCGAAGGTGGTGCAGTCGAACGACACCGAGGCGAGGTGCGCCACGACGTCACCGGGACGTACATCGGCGTACCCGGCCGGACGCACGAGGCGGTCGATCCCCCGGTGGCTGACCGTGACTCCCTTGGGGGCGCCGGTGGAGCCCGAGGTGTAGATGACATAGGCGGCCTGGTCAGGACGCGGCGGTGCGGCACGGTCCAGCCGGGTGAGCGGGCCGTCGTCCTCGCCGGCCACCGCCGCCCGCACCGCCGGATCGTCCAGCGTGACCCGGTCCGGGCCTGACTCCGGGTCGAGGGGGCCCGAGTCGGACTGGTCGAGTCGGCCGGCGAAGGACGCGGTGGTGACCAGGGCGACCGGCGCCGCGTCGGCCACCATGAGACCGATGCGACCGATGGGGTACGACGGGTCGATCGGCAGATAGGCGCCCCCGGCCTTCAGCACCGCCAGCAGCACGGCGACCCTCTGGGGCGAGCGGTCCATCACCACCGCGACCACGGACTCGGGGCGTACCCCGTGGGCGATCAGGTGCCGGGCGAGGCGGTTGGATTCCGCGTCGAGCTGCGCATACGTCATCCGCTCGTCGCCGCGGACCAGCGCGACGGCGTCGGGGGTGCGGGCGGCCTGCGCGCCGAACAGCTCGGGCACGGTGGCCGCGGGTTCCGGACGCGCCGTGTCGTTCCACTCGGTCAGGATCCGCCGCCGCTCGTCGGCGTCGAGCGGGTCGATTCCGTGAAGGGACCGGTGGGGGTCGGCCGCGGCCGTGCGCAGGATGTGGACCAGCCGGGTGGCGAGCGTCTCGGCCGTGGCCCGGTCGAAGAGATCGGAGGCGTAGGTGATCCCGCCGTTCAGACCGGCCGGCCGACCCTGGTCGTCGAAGCGCTCTTCGACGTGGAAGTCGAGATCGAACTTGGCCATGGAGACCTCGGAGGGCCGGGCCTCGACGTCCAGGCCCGGCAGGTCGATCGTCGCCTGGGGAACGTTCTGCACCGCCAGCATGACCTGGAACAGCGGGTGCCTGGCCAGCGAGCGGACCGGGGCCAGCTCCTCCACCAGCCGCTCGAACGGCACCTCCTGGTGCTCCAGCGCACCCAGCGCACTCTGCCGCACCCGCCCCAGCAGCTCGGCGAAGCTCGGGTCACCGGACAGGTCGGTGCGCACCACCAGCGTGTTCACGAAGAACCCGACCAGGTCCTCCACCGCCTGATCGTTCCGCCCGGCGACCGGGCTGCCGATCGGGATGTCCTTACCCGCGCCCAGCTTGGACAGCAGCACCGCCAGGGCGGCCTGCCACACCATGAACATCGTCACACCCTGCCGGGCCGCCAGTTCCGCCAACTGGGCGTGCAGGTCGGCCCGCAGGGTCAGCGGCACCCAGCCACCGCGGTGACTGGCCGCCGCGGGCCGCCGCCGGTCCACCGGAAGCTCCAACTCCTCAGGGGCACCGCGCAGTTCGGTCTTCCAATAAGCCACCTGACCGGCCAGCACACTGTCCGGATCCGCCGGATCGCCGAGCATCCCCTGCTGCCACAGCGCGTAGTCCGCGTACTGCACCGGCAGCGGCTCCCAGCCCGGCGCACGCCCGGCGCGGCGGGCGGCGTAGGCGGCCGACAGGTCCCGCAGCAGCGACCCCATGGACCAGCCGTCGCCCGCGATGTGGTGGACGACCAGCACCAGCACCCAGTCGCCTGTGACCACCGACCCGGCATCGGGTGACGGCTGGTCAGTGCCCGAGGTGAACAGCGTGGCGCGCAGAGGCGGCTCGCCCGCCAGGTCGAAGGCGTGCGAGCACGCCCGGTCGATCCGCGCCTCCAGCTCGTCGGCGGCGACCGCGACCACCGGCAGATCCACGCCCGCCTCGGCGACGGACAAGACCTCCTGGTACGGCTCCCCCTCCACCTGCGGGAAGCGCGTCCGCAGACTTTCGTGCCGGGCCACCACATCGCCCAACGCCGCCCGCAGCGCCGAGATGTCCAGCCGTCCCGACAACCGCAACGCCAGCGGAATGTTGTACAAGGCGCTCGCGCCCTCGAGCCGGTCCACGAACCACAACCGCCGCTGGGCGTAGGAGAGCGGCAGCACCCGCGGACGCGGCCCGGCCACCACCGCCGACCGCGCCGGCACACCACCGGCCCGCTCCAGCCGCGCCGCCAGACCGGCCACGGTCGGCGCCTCGAACACCGCCGGGACCGGAACCTCCAGGCCCATGACCGCCCGGATCCGGCTGACCAACCGCACGGCCAGCAGCGAATGCCCGCCCAGCGCGAAGAAGTCGTCCTCCACAGTGACCCGGGGCACGTCGAGTACCTGGGCGAACACCGAGCACAAAATCTCCTCGTACACGGTGGCCGGTCGCCTGCCCGGTCCCGTGCCGGTGCCGGACGCGTGGTGCGGCGCGGGCAGCGCGGCACGGTCGACCTTGCCGTTCACCGTCAGTGGCAGCCGCTCCAGCACCACTACCGACGGCACCATGTACTGCGGCAGCCGACTCGCCGTGAAGTCCCGCGCCACCGCGCCGAATCCCGCGTCCGCCTCGCCGTGGGTGAGGACGACATAGGCGGCGAGGTACTTGTCACCGGGGGTGTCCTCGCGGCCGATGACGACCGCCTGGGCCACCTGCTCGTGCTGGGCCAGCACCGCCTCGACCTCACCCGGCTCGACGCGGAAGCCACGGATCTTCACCTGGTCGTCCGCCCGGCTCACGAACTCCAGCTGACCGTCACGGTTCCAGCGCACCACGTCACCCGTCCGGTACATGCGCCCACCGCCGCCTTCGAACAGGCAGGCCACAAACCGCTCACCGGTCAGCCCCGGACGGTTCAGATACCCTCGGGCCAGCCCGGCGCCGGCGATGTACAGCTCACCGGCCACCCCCGCCGGCACGGGGTTGAGGAATTCGTCGAGCACGTACATCCGCGTGTTGTCCAGCGGATACCCGACCGGCACGACATCCCCGATCGCCTTGGGGTCCTGGATCGGGATCTGGGTACCGATGACGGTCACCTCGGTCGGACCGTAGGTGTTGCGGACCGTGATCGAGGGCACGGCCTCCAGCACCTGCCGTACCGCCGCGGTGGGGACCACGTCCGCGCCGGTGAACACCTCGTGCAGCCCGGCGAAGGCGGTGGGGTCCTCCTCGGCGATCACCCGGAACAGACCCGCGGTCAGCTGGACGTGGGTCAGCTCGTGGTCGCCGACCAGCGACCTGAGCAGCGCCGCGTCGATCCGGCCCCGGGGGGCGACGACCACCTGTCCACCGGTCAACAGCCGTACCCACAGCTCGAGGGTGGAACCGTCGAAGGTGTGCGGCGCGGCGAACAGGCCCCGGGCCTGCCCAGGGAAGTGCCAGCAGCGGTCACCGGCAAGTTCCACCACGTCCCGGTGGGTGGTCGCGATGCCCTTGGGCTCACCCGTCGATCCGGAGGTGAACATCACGTACGCCAACTGGTCGGGCATGACCCGCACCGGTACGGCCGCGTCCGGCGCATCGGCCCACGCGGTCTCCGCCTCGTCCGCGTCGGCCACGACCACCGTGCCGGCGTGCTCCCGCACGGTCGGCGCGTACACCTGGTCGACCAGGCACACATCCACGTCGGCCTGGAGCAGCACCTGCCCGATGCGCTGGGCCGGCTGGCCGGGATCGACGGGCACATACACGCCGCCGGCCTTCATCACCGCCAGCAGAGCGGTCACGAGGTCGATCGACCGGTCCATGACCACCCCGACGAGGGACTCGGGGGCCACCCCACGGTCGATCAGATGCCGGGCGAGACGATTGGACCGGGCCTCCAGTTCGCCGTACGAGACCCGCTCCTCGCCGGACGCCAAGGCAATCGTCTCAGGGGCACGGGTGGCGTGCGCGGTGAACAACGCCGGTACCGTGACGGCGGCCGGGCGGCGGTCGCCGTTCCATTCCGTCAGCAGTTGCCGCCGCTCGGCGGGGTCCAGCAGGTCCAGGCGGCTGATGGGACGGGCAGGGCCGGCGGTGACGGTCTTCAGGAGCCGGATCAGCCGGGTGACCAGCGTCTCAGCCGTGGCCTGGTCGAACAGGTCGGTGGCGTACGTGAGCCCGCCGAGCAGGCCGTCCGGCCGCCCCTGTCCGTCGAACCGCTCGACGACTTGGAAGTCGAGGTCGAGCTTGGCCATGGTGGCCTCGCCCGGGTGGGCTTCGACGTCCAGGCCCGGCAGGTCGATCGTCGCCTGGGGAACGTTCTGCACCGTCATGGTGACCTGGAACAGCGGGTGCCTGGACAGCGAGCGGGCCGGGGCCAGCTCCTCCACCAGCCGCTCGAACGGCACCTCCTGGTGCTCCAGCGCGCCCAGCGCCGTCTGCCGCACCCGCCCCAGCAGCTCGGCGAAGCTCGGGTCGCCGGACAGGTCGGTGCGCACCACCAGCATGTTCATGAACAACCCGACCAGGTCCTCCACCGCCTGGTCGGTCCGTCCGGCGATCGCGCTGCCGATCGGGATGTCCTTACCCGCGCCCAGCTTGGACAGCAGCACCGCCAGGGCGGCCTGCCACACCATGAACATCGTCACGCCCTCGGCACGGGCCAGCTCCGCCAGGTCGGCATGGAGTTCCGGCGGAACGTCGATCACCGCCCAGCCGCCCCGGTGACTGGCCGCCGCGGGCCGCCGCCGGTCCACCGGAAGCTCCAACTCCTCAGGCACGCCTCGCAGTTCGGCCTGCCAATAGGCCACCTGACCGGCCAGCACACTGTCCGGATCCGCCGGATCGCCGAGCATCCCCTGCTGCCACAGCGCGTAGTCCGCGTACTGCACCGGCAGCGGCTCCCAGCCCGGCGCACGCCCGGCACACCGCGCCGCGTACGCCACCGACAGATCGCGCCACAGCAGCCCCATCGACCAGCCATCGCCCGCGATGTGATGCACGACCAGCACCAGCACGGACTCACCCGTCACCACCGCCCCGTCATCGGTCGGCGACGGGCCGGCGGCAGAGGTGAACAGCATGGCGCGCAGGGGCAGCTCGCTCGCGAGGTCGAAGACGTGCGAGCACGCCCGGTCGATCCGCGCCTCCAGCTCGTCGGCGGCGACCGCGACCACCGGCAGATCCACGCCCGCCTCGGCAACAGACACGATCTCCTGGTACGGCTCCCCCTCCACCTGCGGGAAGCGCGTCCGCAGACTTTCGTGCCGCGCCACCACATCGCCCAACGCCGCCCGCAGCGCCGAGATGTCCAGCCGTCCCGACAACCGCAACACCAGCGGAACGTTGTACAAGGCGCTCGCGCCCTCGAGCCGGTCCACGAACCACAACCGCCGCTGGGCATAGGAGAGCGGCAGCACCCGCGGACGCGGCCCGGCCACCACCGCCGACCGCGCCGGCACACCACCGGCCCGCTCCAGCCGCGCCGCCAGACCGGCCACGGTCGGCGCCTCGAAAAGGGCGCGGACGGGCAGTTCGACCCCCAGCACGGTGCGGATCCGGCTGGCCAGCCGCACCGCTTGGAGCGAATGTCCGCCCAGTTCGAAGAAACTGTCGTCGACCCCGACCTGCGGCACGCCCAGCACCTGGGCGAAGACCTGGCGCAGAAGGTCCTCGCGCACCGTGGCCGGTCGCCTTCCCGGTGCCGTGCCGGATCGGGACTCAGGGGCGGACAGGGCGGCGGAGGCGGATTCCGCCTGCTCTTCCGCCCGGCGCACGAGCTCCAGCTGACCGGCGCGGTTCCACCGCACCACGTCCCCGGTGCGATACATCCGGGCACCGGGTTCCTCAAACGGACAGGCCACGATCTGCTCGGCGCCCGGACTTGGGCGGTACCGTTCCGCACGGGCGAGCCCGGCACCCGCTATGTACAGCTCACCGGCCACACCCGGCGGCACCGGTTCGAGAAAGGCATCCAGGACGTAGACACGCGTGTCGCCCGACGAATCTGCGATCGGTACGCGCTCCCCACCGGGTACCGGCGTCGCGGCGTCATTCCACTCTGTCAGGATCTGCTTTCGCTCCGCGGCATCCAGCAGGTCGATTCCACGGATGGGCCGACGGGGGTCATCGACGACCGCCCGCAGGACCCGGATCAGCCGGGTGACGAGCATGTCCACCGTGGCCTGGTCGAACAGATCGGTGGCATACGTGATGCCGCCGTCCAGACCGGCCGGCAGACCCAGCGCGTCGAAACGCTCGATGACCTCGAGGTCCAGGTCGAACTTGGCGCCCTGTGCCCCGGACGGCATGACGCCGACCTCGACCCCGGGCAGGTCGAGCGCTACGTCCGGGACGTTGTGCAGCGTCAGGGCGACCTGGAACAGCGGGTGCCTGGCCATGGAACGGGCCGGGGACAGCTCCTCCACCAGCCGCTCGAACGGCACCTCCTGGTGCTCCAGCGCGCCCAGAGCAGACCGCCGCACCCGCCCCAGCACCTCGGCGAAGGTCGGATCACCGGACAGGTCGGTGCGTATCACCAGCGTGTTCACGAAGAACCCGGCCAGATCCTCCAGGGCCTGATCGTTGCGCCCGGCCACCGGGCTGCCGATGAGGATGTCCTCCCCCGCGCCCAGCCTGGACAGCAGCACCGCCACCGCGGCCTGCCACACCATGAACATCGTCACGCTCTCAGCACGGGCCAGCTCCGCCAGCTCCGTGTGCAGTTCCGCAGGCATCTGGAAGGTGGCCAGCCCACCCCGGTGGCCGGCCTCCACAGGTCGCGGCCGGTCCACCGGCAAAGCCAGTTCCTCCGGCGCCCCGGCCAGCGCCTTCCGCCAGTACGCCAGCTGGCCGACCAGCACGCTGTCCGGATCGTCCACCTCGCCCAGCAACTTCCGCTGCCACAGCGTGTAGTCCGCGTACTGCGCCGGCAACGGCTCCCAGCCCGGCGCGCGCCCCCCACAGCGCGCCGCGTACGCCAGCGACAGATCCCGCCACAGCAGCCCCATCGACCACCCGTCGGCCGCGATGTGGTGCACGACCAGCACCAGCACGGACTCACCCGTCACCACCAGGCCGTCCTCCGGCGGTGGCTGGTCCGAGTCGAGCGCGAACAGGGCGGCCCGCACAGGCAGTTCGGCCGCCGCGTCGAAGGCATGGGAGGACGCCCGGTCGATCCGCGCCGCCAGCTCGTCAGCGGCGGCGACCGGGATCAGAGGCAGGGCGACACTCGCCTCGGCGACAGGCACGATCTCCTGGTACGGCTCCCCCTCCACCTCCGGAAAGCGCGTCCGCAGACTCTCGTGCCGCGCCACCACATCGGCCAGCGCCGCGCGCAACGCCGCCACGTCCAGCCGCCCGGACAACCGCAGCACCAGCGGAACGTTGTACAGCGCGCTCGCGCCTTCGAGACGATCCAGGAACCACAACCGGCGCTGGGCGTACGACAGCGGCAACACCGGCGGACGTGGTCCGGCCACCACCGCGGGCCGCGCTTCATCGCCACCGGCCCGCTCCAGCCGTGCGGTCAGGCCGGCCACGGTCGGCGTCTCGAACAGCGCCCGCACCGGCACCTCCGCACCGAAGACCGCGCGGATCCTGCTGACCAGCCGCACCGCGAGCAGTGAATGCCCGCCCAGGGAGAAGAAGTCGTCCTCGGCCCCGACCCGGGACAGGCCCAGCACCTGTGCGAAGAGCGAGCACAGGAGCTCCTCGCGCATGGTGACGGGCCTCCGTCCCACGTCGGAGGCGTAGTCCGGCACCGGGAGGGCGGCCCGGTCGAGCTTGCCGTTCACCATCAGTGGCAGCCGCTCCAGCACCACGATCGCCGACGGCACCATGTACTCCGGCAGCCTGCCCGCGAGGTACCCGCGTACCGCCGACTCCAGCCCTTGGCCGGCGGCCGTGCCGGGGTCACCGGCGGGGACGAGGTAGGCCGTCAGACGCTTGTCACCGGGAGTGTCCTCACGGACGATAACCACAGCCCGCGCCACCCGCTCGTGCCCGGCCAGCACCGCCTCGACCTCACCCGGCTCGATCCGGAAACCGCGGATCTTCACCTGGTCGTCAGCGCGGCCGATGTAAAGGAGCTGGCCGTCGGCGGTCCAGCGCACCTTGTCGCCGGTGCGGTACATGCGCCCTCCCTGCCCGCCATCGGGCTGAGAGTGGCTCCCGGCCGCCGGGCCGGAGGAGAGGGCCCCAGCCGCCCCGCGGAACGGATCGGCCACGAACCGCTCGGCGGTGAGCCCTGGGCGGTTCAGGTAACCCCGGGCGACACCGGCGCCGGAGACGTAGAGGTCGCCGACCACCCCCACCGGTACGGGCGCGAGGTGTTCATCGAGGACATAGACGCTGGTATTGGGAAGCGGCCGGCCGATGCACGGCAGGTCACCGGGGCGCAGCGGGCCCGCGGAGGCCGCGATCACGGTGATCTCGGTCGGTCCGTACGCGTTGCCGAACCAGCGGTCGGCGCCCCACCGGTCGACGAGTTCGGAGCCCAGTGCCTCACCCGCGACCAGCAGGGTCCGTACGGAAGCCAGTTCGGCCTCGGTCTCGACCATGCCGAGGACGGTGGGCGGGAGCTGCATGTGCGTGACGGCGTGCCGGGCGACCACACCGGCCAGTCCGGCTCCGGGCAGCAGTTGCTCGGCCGGTGCCACCACCAGGCATGCCCCCGCGGCGAACGCCATCATGATCTCCCAGGTCGCGACGTCGAAGCCGATCGACGCGAACTGCAGCAGCCGGCTGTCGGAGTCCAGGTCCGGCCAGCGGTCGGCCATGAGGTTCACGGCATTCGCGTGCGGTACCACGACGCCCTTGGGCGTCCCGGTGGAGCCGGAGGTGTAGATCACATAGGCGGCGTGGTCCGGACGCAGGGGGGCGATCCGGTCGGCCTGGGTGAGTGCGCGCGAGTCCTGGCCGGCCACCGTCGCCCGGACCGCCGGGTCGTCCAGCGTGATCCACTGCGGGCCGGTCTCCGGCCCGTGCCCGTCCGCCTGGGGCTCACGCAGTCGGCCGGCGATCGCCGTGGTGGTGAGCAAGGCGACCGGGGTGGCGTCGGCGCACATGAAGGCGACGCGGTCGGCGGGCTGGCCGGGGTCGATGGGAAGATAGGCACCACCGGCCTTCACCACCGCCAGCAGCGCGGTGATCAGGTCGGGTGAGCGCTCCATCACCACCGCGACCAGGGACTCCGGCCCCACTCCGCGCGTGATCAGATACCGGGCGAGGCGGTTGGAACGCGCCTCCAGCTCGGCGTAGGACAGCCGCACGTCTTCGTAGGCCAGAGCGTCGGCGTCGGGGGTGCGGGTGGCCTGGGCGGTGAACATGTCCGCCAGCGTGGTGACGGGCACCGGGCGGGCGGTGTCGTTCCACTCCGTCAGGATCCGCTGCCGCTCGGCCGCGGGGAGGACGTCGATGTGCTCGAGTGGGGTGTCCGGATGCTGTTCCAGAGCGCTGATCAGGTTTTCGGTGGTGGTATGCAGCAGGCGGGTGATCAGCTCCGGGTCGATCGCCGCAGCCACCTGCACCCCGAAGGCGAAGTCGTAGCCGCTGTCGTCCACGGACACAACCAGGGGGTAGTTGGTCCGGTCCCAGGAGCCGAGGACCTCGGTCCCGTGTGGCTTCGGCGCCACCCAGTCGCCGCTGAAGAAGTGCCGGTAGTTCAGCAGGGCGGTGAACAGCGGAGCCGGGGCGCGGACGCCGCTGGCCCGCTGGGCGACGGCCAGTGAGGCGTGTTCGTGCACGATCAGGTCGGCCAGCTGAGTCTGCATCGAGCGCATCGCGTCCCGCACACCGATGCCGCTGCCGGTGCGCGCGCGCACCGGCAGCGTATTGATGAACAGCCCCGGGACACGGTCGGCACCCGCTCCGGCGTTCATCCGTCCGAACAGCACGGTGCCGAACACCACGTCGTCGCGGGCGGACACCGACGCCAGGACGCGGGCCCACACGGTATGGAACACCGTCGCGGGGCTCACCCCCAGCAGGCTGGCCTGCTGCCGCAACCGCACCGCCAGCCGCCCGTCCACCGGCAGACGGGCTTCCCTGACAGCCGTACCGTCCCCATGCACGTCCACCAGCCCGAACGGAGCCGTCGGCTCGGCCACGTCCCCCAGCAACCCCGCGAAGTACCGCTCGTGCTCAGCCGGAGGTATTCCCATCCGTGCCTGCGCCACGAACGTGCGGAACGGCAAGGGCACCGGAAGTTGGTCCCCTCGCCCGTCCAGGACCACCTGCACCTCGTCCAGCACCACATCCAGGGCGGTGTGATCCTGCACGAGATGGTGGAACTGCAACACCCCACGCCAGCGTTCACCGTCCGGCTCGGCCGCGACACACATCCGCAGCAACGGACGCCGGCCGATATCCATCGCCGAACCGCTCGCGGCCAGCAACTCCCGCACCGCATCGGAGGCTCCGGCGTCCAGGGTGATTTCCTGAACAGGGAGCCGGGCTTCGCGGAGTACCACCTGGACCGGCTCCCGCAAGCCTTCCCACAGGAACACCGTCCGGAATGTGTCGTGCCGGTCCACGACCGTCTGGAAAGCGTCCACGTACCGGTCCAGACGGGCCAGGGAATCAAACTCCAACACGATGGACACGACGTATGCGTCGTTGTTGCTGTCCCGCATGAGGTGGTGGAAGAAGATGCCTTCCTGCAACGGCGCCAGCGGATATATGTCCGCCACGTTCGCCGCCCCACCCGGGACCTGCTCGACGATCCGTTCAATCTCCTCGCCGGTCAGATCGACGAGCGGCAGCATGTCCGGCGTGATCGCCTCCGCCCCCACCGGAATCATGTTCGGCGGGACCGTGACCTCGGACTGACCGGCCACCACGGCCAGACTGGCCACCGTCGGTGCGGTGAACAACGACTGCACGTCAACTGTCAGCGCGCGCTGCCGCAGCCGTTCGACCAACGACACCGCGAGTAGCGAGTGTCCGCCCAGTTCAAAGAAGTTGTCGTCGATGCCCACCTGCGGCAGTCCGAGGACCGCGGCGAACTCCTCGCACAGGATCTCCTCCCGCGGAGTACGCGGCCCGTGCGCCGACACGGACGTGTCAGGCGCCGGCAGCGCCTTCCGGTCCAGCTTCCCGTTCACCGTCAACGGCAGGCCGTCCAGCACCACCACCGCGGACGGCACCATGTACTCGGGCAGGCGTTCACTCGCGTACCTGCGCAATTCACCGGCCAGTGCGCTCATGGGCCCGGATTCGCCGCTCGCCGGAACCACGTACGCCACCAGACGCTTGTCATCGGGCTGATCCTCACGGACCACCACCGCGGTCTGCCCCACCCGTTCGTGGGCGAGCAGCACGGCTTCCACCTCACCCGGCTCGATCCGGAACCCGCGGACCTTGACCTGGTCATCCGCCCGTCCCACGAACTCCAGCCGCCCGCCGCTGGTCCAGCGCACCAGGTCACCGGTCCGGTACATCCGGCCGCCAGCACCCTCAAACGGGCAGGCCGCGAACCGCTCGGCGGTCAGGCCCGGACGGTGCAGATAACCCCGGGCCAGCCCGGCGCCGGCCACGTACAGCTCACCCGCCACGCCCACCGGCACCGGATTGAGGAAGTCGTCGAGGACGTACACCCGAGTGTTGTCCAGCGGGTACCCGATGAGACTGCCCGGGTGTTCCTCGTCCGCCATGGCCGCGTCGAGCCGGAGGTGGCTGACATGCACGGTGGTCTCGGTGATGCCGTACATGTTCACCAGCATCGGCGCCTCACCCCGGTGCCGGGCGTACCACTCCCGCAACCGGCGGAGATCAAGCGCCTCACCGCCGAACACCACCAACCGCAGCGCCAGCTCGGCACCCACCTCGGCATGCTGCCCGTCGGCCTGCACGAGCTGGTAGAACGCCGAAGGAGTCTGGCTGAGCACCGTCACCCGCTCCCGCGCCAGCATGCGCAGGAACTCCCCGGGGGAGCGCGAGATGTCAAACGGAACCACCACCAGGCGCCCGCCGTGCAGCAACGCGCCCCACAGCTCCCACACCGAGAAGTCGAACGCAAAGGAATGGAACCAGGTCCACACGTCCCCACTGTCGAAACCGAACCGCTCCCCCGCCCCCTGCAAAAGGGCCACCACATTCGTATGAGCGACAGAAACACCCTTGGGAGCACCGGTCGATCCAGAGGTATAGATCACATAGGCCGGGTGTTCGGGCCGGAGTGGGGTGCCTCGGTCAGCCTGGACCAGGGCGTGTGCGTCCTGCCCCGCCACCGCGGCCCGCACCGCCGGATCATCCAGCACGACCCACCGCGGCACGGACGGTCCGGCATGTGGTCCTTCCCGGCCCAGGCGACCGGCGACCGCGGCAGTCGTCAGCAACGCGACCGGGGCCGCGTCCGCCACCATCGAGGTGATGCGCTCGGACGGATACTCCGGGTCGACCGGCAGATACGCACCACCCGCCTTCATCACCGCCAGCAGCGCCGTGACCAGCTCGGGCGAGCGGTCCATCGCCACCGCCACCAGCGACTCCGGACCCACACCATGCGCGATCAGGTACCGGGCCAACCGGTTCGACTCCGCCTCCAGTTCGGCGTACGAGACCCGTTCCTCGCCCGATACCACCGCCACGGCCTCAGGAGTGCGAGCGGCCCGCGCGCTGAACAGCTCCGGCACCGTCGCGGCCGCCACCGGGCGCGCGGTGTCATTCCACTCGACCAGCGTCCGCCGGCGTTCGTCGGCGTCCACCACCTCGACACGGTCCAGCCCGATGTCGGGATCGGCGACGAGCTCGCACAGGACGCGGACGAGGCGGGTGACGAAGCCTTCGGCCGTGGCCTGGTCGAACAGGGCGGCGGCATAGATGAGCACGGCCTCCATACCGGCCGGCCGACCCTGGCTGTCGAATCGTTCCATCACCTGGAAGTCCAGGTCGAACTTGGCCAGGGGTATCTCGCCGGGGCGGACCTGGACCGTCAGGCCCGGCAGGTCCAGCGTCCCCTCGGGGGTGTTGTGGAGCGTGACGTTGACCTGGAACAGCGGATGCCGGCCCACCGAGCGGACCGGGGCCAGCTCCTCCACCAGCCGCTCGAACGGCAGGTCCTGGTGGTCCAGTGCGCCCAGGGCCGTCTGCCGCACCCGCCCCAGTACCTCGGCGAAGGTCGGGGCACCGGACAGGTCGGTGCGCACCACCAGCGTGTTCACGAAGAACCCGACCAGATCCTCCAGGTCCTGCTCGGTCCGCCCGGCGACCGGGCTGCCGATCGGGACGTCCTCCCCCGCGCCCAGCTTGGACAGCAGCACCGCCACCGCGGCCTGCCACACCATGAACATCGTCACATCCTGCCGAGCCGCCAGCTCCGCCAACTCGGCGTGCAGTTCGGCCGGCAGGTCGAGTCGCACCAGTCCGCCGTCGTGATCGGCTGTCGCGGGCCGTGGCCGGTCCACCGGCAGGGCCAGTTCCTCCGGCGCCCCGGCCAGGGCCTGCCGCCAGTATGCGAGCTGCCTGGCCCGCACACTGTCCGGGTCGTGTGCCTCACCCAGCAACTCCTGCTGCCACAGGCTGTAGTCGGCGTACTGCACCGGCAACGGCTCCCAGCCCGGCTCACGTCCGGCGCACCGCGCCGCATACGCCTCTGACAGGTCCCGCCACAGCGGGGCCACCGACCACCCGTCGGCCGCGATGTGGTGTACCACCAGCACCAGCACACACTCACCGGTCACCAGCGAGTCGCGGTCCACCGGCGGTTGCCCGGACACCGGCGTGAGCAGTGTGGCCCGCAGGGGGATTTCGGCCGCCAGATCGAAAACGTCCAGGGACGCGCGGGCGATAGCGGATTCCAGCTCGTCGGCAGGGGTGGGAACCAGGGTCAGGTCGACGCTCGCCTCGTCCGGGGGAAGGATCTCCTGGTACGGCTCCCCGGCCAGCTGTGGGAAACGCGTGCGCAGACTCTCGTGCCGGGCCAGGACATCGTCCAGCGCGGCCCGGAGCGCCACGACGTCCAGCCGTCCGGACATCCGCAGCACCAGCGGGATGTTGTAGAGCGCGGTCGGGCCTTCCAGCTGGTCCAGCAACCACATCTGACGCTGCGCATACGACGCGGGGATCACAAGAACTCCTTACGGGCGGGAGCATCCGACGAAGGAAGGAGAACGACTGTGACGGACTTCGGGCAGTCGCGATCCCGACGGCGGTCAGGGATCCAGGCGCCAACCAAACCGTGCATCCACTCCAACGGGGCGATGCTCCAAGGACACGCCTGTTCACGGCATCGGTAGGAGCCACAGTTACGGCTCTCCCCCGCGGTTCCCCCGTCGTCCCGTCAGCTGCGTCGGCCACGGGCGGCGCTTGTGCCGCCTCTCGCGGAGGGCACGCGGAAGAGCTCTCAGCAGGAAACCCGGGCCGGCCGGAAAGGTCTCGACGATGCCCCGCCGGTGTCCGGCCGTGGGGTGGTGCAACCGTAACGGCGGTCGTCACCGATGTCTTTGGCCGCGGGTCGCCGAATGATGACACATGGACCCGGCTCGCATGCGCGGGACGCCTTATGACGCCTTACTTCGAGAAGTACCCTCCTCGATTCGGGAGCGACGCATGAACAGGACCGACTCCAGGGAGACCGCCGCCGATCTGGCCGCTGACGCCGCTCTCCTTGAGATCGCCGAGGGCCTCGGCCTTTCCACCCTCCTGGACCGGGCCTCGCCCTTCACTCACCACGAGGTGATGGCCGCTGCCGACGTGCCGGAGTCCGGTGCCACGGCGTTTCTCGACGCACTGCTCTGCGCGGGACTGGTGGAGCGGGGCGAGGACCCGCACTATTTCCTGCCCTGCTCCGACATGGCCGACCGCCGGTACGCGGCCGGCTACCTCTCCTGGGCGCTCAATGCGAACCGCCCGTACATCGACAACGCGACGTCGTTCCTCCGCGAGCCGGCGGCGGCAGGCGCGCAGTACCAGCGGGACGGGCGCCGGGTGGCGGTCTCGTCCCGCTGGATCGGGTCGTACGGCTTCTACCCCGGCGTCATCTCGGAGATCACCGGCCGCAAACCGCGGCGGATCGTGGATCTCGGCGCGGGAGCCGGCGGTCTGCTGATCCATCTGCTGACCGCGCTGCCGGACAGCACCGGACTGGCACTGGACCTGAGCGCGGCGGCCTGCGAGGAGGCCGAACGAGCCGCCCGGCGGGCCGAGGTGGGCGATCGTCTCGAAGTGGTGAACCGCTCGATCGAATCGCTCGTGGAAGATCACTCGCCGGTGCGGGACGCGGACGTCGTGCACGCGGGATTCGTGATGCACGACGTGGTGAGCAGGCCCGATGTGCTCGACGGCGTTCTGCGCGCCTGTCGGGCGTCGATCGCGGACGGGGGGTGTCTCGTGGTGACCGACGCGGTGCCCTACGTTGCCGATCCGAGGGAGCGGAGCTTCAGCGCACTCTTCACGTACCTGCACTCCAGCTCGATGGACGTACGGCTGCCACCCGAGGAGGAATGGCGCGCCGCGTTCGGTCGGGCCGGGTTCTCCGACGTGACCAGCACACCGCTGCGGATGCCCGGCAGCCGGATGTTCGTGGCCGCCGGATAGGACGGGAGCGCTGTGAGGATGTCGGCCGAAGACACCGTGGCAAGGGCGAGAGCCCTCTACGAGGCGCGCGCGAAGCGGGTACCCATCGCGCCGTTCACCGACGCGGACCCCGCTTTGGGCATGGACGACGGATATGCCGTCCAGCGTGAACTCGTGCATATGCTCGTCGCGGACGGCGACCGCGTCGTCGGGTACAAGGCGGGCCTCACGTCCGCTCCGATGCGGGACATGTTCGGCGTCGACACGCCGGACTACGGCCCCGTGCTGGCCTCCACCGTGTACGCCGACGGGGCGACGGTGTCGTGCGACTCGTTCATCGCGCCCAAGGTGGAGGCCGAAATCGTCTTCCGTCTCGGCTCGTCCCTCACTGGTCCCGGCGTCACGCTGGAGCAGGCGCGCGGAGCCGTCGCGGAGGTCATGGCGGGGCTGGAGATCGTCGACTCCCGGATCGAGAACTGGCGCATCAAACTCGCCGACACCATCGCTGATCTCGCGTCGAACGGTGCCGTCGCGCTGGCCCGGCCCGTCGTCTCCGCCGCGGGCTGCGACCCCCGTCTGATCGGCATGGTGTTCTCGCGCAACGGCGAGATCGTGGCCACCGGCGCCGGCGCCGCGGCCCTGGGAGATCCGGTCACCGTCGTGGCATGGCTGGCGAACGTGCTCGGCGAGCGCGGGGTGTCCCTGGAAGCCGGGCAGTTGATCATGACGGGGGCGCTCCACGCCGCGGTCCCGATGAGTCCCGGGGACACGTTCATCGCCGAGTTCGACCGCTTGGGCTCCATCACTCTGCACGTGGACGGCCCCTAGGCAACCGTCCTTCCGACCGGAACGCCGTACCCGGGCTCGTCAAGGCGGGTCTGCTCACAAGGAAGGGCCGTACAGCCATGAGTAGTACAGCCAGGGAGAGAAACGGACGACTATCCGCGGCGGTGCTCGGCGCCGGCCTCATCGGAGTCGACCTGGCGGCCAAGATCATGCGTTCGCGTTCCCTCGACTGCCGGCTGGTCGTGGCACGCCACGACGACACACCAGGTCTACGGCACGCGGCCGGGCTCGGGCTGCCGACCGCGACGGGCGGCATCCAGTCCCTGGTCGACGCTCCAGACCCGTTCGACGTGGTCTTCGACGCCACCAACGCCGTGTCGCACGCCGAGCACGCCGAGCGGTTGAGGCCCCTCGGGGCGATGCTCGTCGATCTGACGCCGAGCAAGGTGGGGCGGATGGTGGTCCCGACTGTGAACGGGGCGGACGTCCTGGACCACGGCGACATCAACATGATCAGTTGTGGCGGTCAGGCGTCGATACCGATCCTGCACGCGATCGCGCGGCGGCATCGGGTCGACTACGTCGAGGTGGTGACCACCGCGGCCAGTCTGAGCGTGGGCCGGTCCACCCGGCTGAATCTCGACGAGTACATCGAGACCACCCAGGACGCGGTCCGTGACTTCACCGGGGTCAAGGACGTCAAGGCGATCCTCAACGTGAGCCCCGCCAGGCCACCGGCGACCTTCCGAGTCGCCATGTCCGTGCTGGGGGAAGAGCTGACCGCGGAATCGGTGCGCGCGGCCGTGGCGACCGCGACGGAGCAGGTCCGGGCATTCGCCGGTGGCTTCGAGGTCGCGGCGTGCGTCGTGGACGACGGGAAGGCCCTCATCGCCATCGAGGTCACCTCATCCGGCGACCGCATCCCGCGGTACGCGGGCAACCTCGACATCATCAACTCCGCCGCGCTTCACGTCGCCGAACTGTACGCGGCGTCCCACCTCCCGACTGCCGGCGCGGTGATGTCGTGATCCGGACGGCAGACAGCGAGAGCGGCGGGCGGAAGCCGGTTCTCGTCCATGATCCGACCCTGCGCGACGGACATCACGCGGTCCGCCACAACCTCGGCCCCGACCAACTGCGCGGGTACGCGGCCGCCGCGGACGCCGCGGGTGTTCCGGTGGTCGAAGTGGGGCACGGCAACGGCCTGGGCGCGTCCTCCCTCCAGGCCGGCCAGGCTCGGCTCGGCGACGACGAGATGCTGTCCGTCGTGCGGGAGGCCCTGCCGAACAGCAGGATGGGCGTCTTCATGATCCCCGGATGGGGCACCGTCCAGGACCTCAAGAAGGCCATCGCCCACGACGTCGACGTGGTGCGGATCGGCACGCACTGCACCGAGGGGGACCTCGCCGAGCGGTATCTGGGTTTCCTCCGCGACGCCGGTGTCGAAGCGCACGGCGTCCTTCTGATGAGCCACATGGCCAGTCCCCGGCAACTGGCGGAGGAGTGCGCCCGGCTCGTGGAGTACGGGGCGAGCGGGGTGGGGATTCTCGACTCCTCCGGTCATTTCCTCCCGGCCGACGTGGCGGAGCGCATCGGCGCCATCCGCCACGCCGTCGACGTACCGGTGATGTTCCACGGTCACAACAACCTCGGCATGGCCGTGGCCAACTCGGTCGCCGCGGTCGAGGCGGGGGCGAGCATCGTGGACGCCTGCGCCCGGGGCTTCGGAGCGGGGGCCGGCAACACCCAGCTCGAGGTCCTGGTACCCGTGCTGGAGCGGATGGGATTCGCCACCGGCATCGATCTGTACGGTCTCCTGGACGCGGCGGACATCGCCGGACGCGAGCTGATGCCCGCCCCGCCGGCCATCGACTCCGTCGGTGTCGTCAGTGGCCTGTCCGGAGTGTTCTCCGGATTCAAGAACCGGGTCCTCGACATCTCCCGGCGCGAGGGGGTCGACCCGCGCGACGTCTTCTTCGAGCTGGGCGAGCGCCAAGCGGTGGCCGGCCAGGAAGACCTCATCGTGGACGTCGCGCTCGCCTTGCGCGAGGGGGCCCACAGCGGTCGGCCCGCCGGGGAATCGCGGGCTTCCGGTCAGGTGTGACAGCGAAAGAGGAACAAGCCATGTACGAGGTACTCAAAGGCATCCTGGTGGGCGACCTCCAGATGAGGGAGGAAGAGGTCGTGCCGACGGCCGGCCGCGAGGAGGTGGGTCTCGACTCCCTCACGGTGGTGGAACTGGCGGCGCTGCTGCATGGTCGGCTCGGCATCGAGATCCACGACTACGAGCTGATGGACGCCGCCACGGTCGCGGACGTCGCACGTCTGCTGGAGGAGCGGCTGCCGCACGCCGGAGTCGAGGCCGCCGAGGGGCGCCCCTGAGTCCGTCCCGCGACCGCCGGATCACCTGCCAGATCACGACGCACTGGCCTCGCGTGCTTGGGAGCCCCTTTGTCCTTGCCTCGACTCCGCACGGTCCTCGACCGTCTCACCGCGTACCAGCCGACCGAAGGGGTGCATGCGGCAGCGGCGCGCACGCGCCCGCTGTCGGCGAACGAATCTCCCCACGGCCCGCTGCCAGGCATCGTAGAAGCGATCGCGGCGGCGGCTTCGACGGTGAACCGCTACCCCGACCCGGGGTGCGGCGAGCTGACGCGTGCGATCGCGCGAACGCACGGGATCACGGAAGACAGGGTCGTGGTGGGCGCGGGGTCGGTCGCGCTCCTCCAGACGCTGCTGCAGTCCGTCGGCGACCCCGGTACCGAGGTCGTCTACGCCTGGCGGTCGTTCGAGCTCTACCCCATTCTCGCCGACCTCGCCGGCCTGCGCTCCGTGCGGGTACCCCTGGTCGAGGACGCGCACGACCTCCCGGCCATGGCCGACCGGATCACCGACGCCACCCGACTGGTCCTCATCTGCAATCCCAACAATCCGACGGGCACGGTGGTCGCCAGGGAGGAGCTGCGGAAGTTCCTGGCACGCACCCCGCCGACCTGCCTGGTCGCCCTCGACGAGGCGTACTACGAGTACGCGCGCGAGCCGGCCGCCTCAAGCGGCCTGGACCTCGGCGAGGCGCACCCGAATCTCGTGGTACTGCGCACGTTCTCGAAGGCGTATGGACTCGCCGGCCTCCGGGTCGGCTACCTCGTGGGTGATCCCCGCGTGGTCGAGCAGCTACGCAAAGCCTGCCTCGTCTATGCGGTGAACGGGATCGCGCAGCGAGCGGCCGTGGCGGCCCTCGGCCTCGAGGACCAGTTGCTGCGCCGGGTCGACGCCACGGTCGCGGAACGCGGTCGAGTCCGGGACGCCTTGGTGGCCCATGGCCAGGACGTTCCGGCCGGCCATGCCAACTTCCTCTGGCTCCGGCTGGGCGATGCCTCGGCCGAGTTCGGCAGGTGGTGCACCGGCAAGGGCATCGCCGTGCGGACGTTTCCGGGCGAGGGAGTGCGCGTGTCGATCGGTTGCGCCGAGGACAACGACGCCTTCCTCGCCGCATCGCGCGAATGGCTCACGCACCCCTGGTGAGCCAACCCTCGAAATGGCTCACTCAGCCCGGTCAGAAAGGTAGGGAACGGTGCATCAGAGCACTACGACGCGGCCCGACCGAGTGGTTGACGACAGTTCGCTGTCCCGCCACGTGGTCGTCGCCCCGGGCATGTGCAGTGGTGGCTCACTCATCTTCGGTCAGATCGGGGACTGGACCTGGGAGGGGGTGGCTGCCGCCTGCCACACCAATGTGCACGCGGCCCGCACCTCCGAGGGACAGCCTGCCTACCTGTCCTTCTACTACTTCCACGTACGCGGCGGGGACGTCATCCATCCCCACGGCCTCAGCTTCGGCGACGAACTCCAGGTGACTTCCCGGGTCTTCCAGTTCGGCAGCCAGTCGGTGATCACGCTCCACCGGCTCGCGCCGGCGGGGCTGGGCCTGGCCGACGCGCCATTGGATCCCGCGGAGCTGTACGAGCGCCCCCATCCGGACTGTCTCTACGCCGAGAACTTCAACCGCTGGATCGCTCGTAGCCGCCCGAGCAGCAACCGGCAGTTGTCCCAGGTCGCGCCGCCGGACTTCTCCTACAGCGGCCTCCCCCGGCTGCCCAACTCCTACTCGCCGCGCACCCTCGTCGGACGCGCCCGCGAGACGGGCAGCTTCTACTCGGCGGGGCCCCCCCCCCCCCCCCCCGCCCGGGCGGCCCCCACCTCCCAGTAAACCCACTCGGGCGGGCGCGCGCTCG